>CAYMMC010000127.1:0-7835 GCA_964391125.1 uncultured Akkermansia sp. | reverse complement strand
CTAAATGGGAAGGATGGCCGTGGACAGGCGCAAGGAGCACAAAATCATGGGACGGACGTGGCTCCATCTTGCGCCTTTTTGCGGCTTCTTGCGGCCAAATTCCCGGTGTTCCTCTGGCCTTTCGCGGCCCGGTCGCAGATCGAGCCAAGCAGGACTAAAAGGCCTGGCCCGGCAGCCTCCAGTCCACCGGGATCTCGCTGACCTGGTTGTGGCGGTTGCGGTACTTCACGAGTCCGTGCCTGGCGCCGTATTCGTGGACGAGCTTCGTGACCTTGACGTCGAAGCAGCAGTATTCGGCGATGGCCATGATCTTGCCTTCCTGCCACCACTTGATCGCGTCGGTGCCGACGGCGGTCTTGTGCTCGCCAAGGGTCTCGCCGGCGACGGCGTCGAGCTTGGGCCGGTGCTGCAGGGTCCGCTCCAGATCGACCATCAGGTCGAGGTTCCGGGTGCAGTCCCGCAGGTCGAGGACGGTGTAGCCCATCAGCACCTCGTAGTCGAAGGAGACGTGGTTGAAGCCGACCACGAGGTCGGCGTCGCGCAGCTCCTCGACGAGCTCCTGGACGTTCGACTCGTCGTAGATCCTGTAGCGGCCCTTCGCCGTGCTGTAGGTGACGCCCACGGACATGCCCATGTCCGCCTTGCGGTCCCAGCCGCCGACGTCGTTGGCGGAGCGCTGCGTCTCGAGATCGAAGTAGACGAAATTCCCGGCCATGCCTGCGGACGACTCAAGCGTAGGGTTCGTAGAGGTTCCAGGGCAGGTCGGAGAAGACGGGGGAGGCCTCGTCGATTCCGTCGAGCACGGCGCCCTGGCTCGCGTCCATGACGACGGAGCGGACGCGATCGAAGCGCTCCAGATGCTCGCGGGTGCGGCGCTCGGCGTAGTCGCGCGAGGCCTCGTTCTTCATCAGAAAGCCCCAGTCGCTCGACTGGGCGAGGAGCAGCTCCTTGGTCATCAGCTGGATGGCGCGCTCGCGGTGCTTCGTGGTGCGCTCGCTCATGGCGGCGCGGTTCTCCTCGTAGAGCCTGACGAAGCGGGCGAGCTGCTCGGCCCTGGCCTGGATCTCGCCGTGGGTCCAGTTGTTCTCCTCGCTGGTCCAGGTCTCGAAGTAGCCCCCCTCGCCCCAGGAGGACGAGACGGGAGCGGCGGGGGGCAGGGCGACGTCCTTGTTGGCGGCGAGATAGAGCCCGGGGGTGGTGAAGGAGAAGTCGCCCCGCTGGGCGGTCATGCGGAAGACCCGCTCGAGGAACTCGGGCCCCTCGTACCACCAGTGCCCGAAGAGGTCGGCGTCGAAGGCGCAGACGACGAGGGGATGGTCGATGCCCTCGGCCTCCAGGGCGGCGAGCTGGGCGCCGCGGCTGGCGATGAAGCGCACGGCGTGCTCCTCGGCGGCGCGGGAGGCGAGCTCGGGGTCGTAGGTCTCGCTTTGGTCGTCCTTTCGAGCGAGGCGATAGTATTTCAAGCCCGTGAACTGGCGCTGCCCGCTTTCGCCGAGATACTCCCCGAGGTATTCGATGGGGGCCTCCAAGCCGATGTCGCGGAAGAAGTCGCGGTAGCGCTCGTCGCCGGGGAAGCCCTCGTCGGCGTTCCACACCTCGCTGCTGCTGGCCTGGTCGCGGCCGAAGACGTAGAGTCCCTCGGCGGTGACGCCGGGAGTGAAGGGGAAGGCCTCGTCGGCCTGCGGCGCGGTGGTCAGGGCGTGCTCCTCGACGAGGGTCCAGTCGATCCCCTCGCGCTTCAGGATGGGTCCGAGGGCGGGGGCGTAGGCGCATTCGGGCAGCCAGAAGCCGCGGGGCATCCGGCCGAAGCTCTGGACGTACTGCCGGATGCCGGCGCGGATCTGGGCCTGGACCGATTCGGGCACGCGCATCAGCAGTGGCAGCAGGCCGTGCGTCGCCGCGCTGGCCGTCAGCTCGAGGTGCCCGCTGTCGCGGAGGTCGGCGTAGGCGCGGAGCAGGTCGCATTCCCAAGTCTCGACGTAGAGGGTGCGGAGGCGGTGGAGCCGCTCCTCGTAGTGGCTGGCCAGCCCGCGCATCCCGGTGATGTCGCCGCGCTCGACCTCGTCGCGGCAGAGACGCAGGGTCCGGTCGAGGTAGGCGAGGGTGCGGCGGCGCAGGACGCGGTCGCGCAGCATCGCGAGGAGCGTGGGCGAAAGGTCGAGGGTGAGGCGGAAGGGCACGCCCTCTTCCCGCAGGCGGAAGAGCACCTCGAGGAGCGGCAGGTGCGTCTCGACGAGGGCGCCGTGCAGCCAGTCCTCCTCCAAGCAATGGGGCACCTCGGGGTGCCGCACCCAGGGAACGTGGGCGTGAAGGACGATGGAACAGTTCCGACTCATGAAAATCTAACCGATTGGAGCAGTAATAAGACGAAAAAGGCAAAAATGGCCAGCACGATTCTGCCCGCGCCCAGCGGCGCTTGCTCCACCTTCGTCTTGAGATGCTGGTCCCAGAGGCACTGCCCCGTCGCGGTGAGCCGGAAGAAGCTGAACACCATGCCGATGAGGATGAAGGGGAACTGGTAGAAGCCCACGCCCATCACGTAGACGTAGAAGGAGCGGCCCAGCGAGACCATGGGCGGGATCCGCCCGCCGTCGAGCGCCTTCACCTTGATGCCGAAGAGCGCCTTGCCCGGGGTCGTGCCGAAGAGGTGGACGAGGACGGCCTCGAGGACGTGCCAGCCCACCAGGGCGAGGAAGAGGGTGCGGGCGAGGACGATCGCCTCGGGCTTGCGCATCTCCTCCAGATAGCGGGCGAAGACGTCGCCGATGGCCTCGCCCGGCTGCGGCTGGGGAAAGGCGAGGTCGGAGAACTGGAAGACCGCCACCGAGATCAGGGTGTAGTCGAACATCCGCGCCCAGAAGCGCGGGAAGGGACGCGAGGGCTCGATGGAGGCCTCGAGCGCCTGGGCCCGGACCGGACCGACTTCGGGCAGGGGCGAGCCCGGATAGGGCGCCGAGGGAGGAGGAGGCACCGCCGACGGATGGGGCGGCGGGGGCGGGGGCGGCGGGCCGTCCGATGCGGGGAGGCTCCGCTCGCGCACGACGTCGAGCGCGGGGATCTCGCGGATCGGGCGCCATTCCTCGAGACCGCGATGCCAGGCGAGCGTGTCCTCCGTCGCCGAGCCGCTTTCCAGCAGCTCGCCGACCTTGAAAATGGAGAAGGGGCCTGCCTGTTCGCCCCCGAGGGAGAGGTAGAAGTCCATGGGAAGGGGGGCTACTGGCTGCGCAGCGCCTTCGCGGGCTGGAGGAAGGCCGCGATCAGCGCGGGGATGAGCGAGGCCAGGGTGCAGCAGACGAAGGCGCTGGCCATGATGATGGCGAAGTCGCGGGGGCTCTTCACGGCCGGCAGGCCGCCGCCCACCCCGTAGGCTTCGGGCGAGAAGATGTCCACGCCGTAGGTCCGCCCGATCCAGGCGGAGATGTCGTTGCGGAAATGGAGCGTCACCTCCGCGACGACCAGGCCCAGGGCGACGCCGGCGACGCCGACCAGCATCCCCTGCAGCAGGAAGATCCAGGCGATTTGCCCCTCGACCGACCCGAGGGCCTTCAGCACGCCGATCTCGGTGCGCTTCTGCACCGTCACCGTGATCATCGTGCTCATGATCCCGAAGCTGCCGACGATCATGATGATGAAGAGGATCAGGAACATGGCCTGCCGCTCGGCGGCGATCGCGTCGAAGATGAGCTTGTTGATCTGGCCCCAGGTCTGGATCTGGAGCTGCTCCGGCAGGATCCCGTGGAGCTTCGCCTGGTATTGGTTCGCCTTGAAGGCGTCGTCGGTGCGCACCGCGATGCCGTGGCATTCCTCCAGGTCGAAGTTGTAGAGGACCTGCGCCGTCTCCAGGTGGACGATGATGTAGGTTGCGTCGAACTGCCAGTAGCCCGAGTCGAAGATGCCCGTCACCGTCACCTCCTGCGGAGCGGTCATCGCCCGGATCTCCTCCAGCGCCGCCTTGCGCCCCGCCTCGTCCTCCGCCTCGTCGATGGCGTCGAGCGACTTCATGATCGCGTGGATGTCGCGCGGCGAGTAGAGCAGAATCTTGTCGCCGACCTGGATGTTCTGCCCCTCCGCGATGGCGTCGCCGATCACGGCGGAGTAGAAGTCGTTCTCCCCGAAGAAGTCGCCCTGCGGAGTGGCCTTCGCTGGATTGTCGGGATCGAGCGGATCGGGCCGCTTCGCGATCTTCTTGCGCAGCCGCTCCAGCTCCTTGCCCTCCGGCGGCAGCATTCCCCGGATCACCGGCGCGCTGCGGAGCCCTTGGAACTCCATGACCACGTTCCCCTCGACGAAGGGGGTCACCGATTCGACCCCCTCCAGCTCCTTGATCTTCTCGTAGGGCTCGACCCAGTCCTCCAGGATCCCCCCGGGCCGGATCACCAGATGCGGCTCGAAGCCGAGGATGCTCTCCTTGATCCGCTCCCCGTAGCCGGTGAAGACGGCGATGACCACGATCATGGCCCAGACCCCGAGAGACACGCCGAGAATCGAGATCACCGTGATGATGGAGACGAAGGTGCGCTTCGGCTTGAGGTAGCAGGAGGCCAGAAAGGGGCTTAAAAGCATGACTTGGGATTGACTTGCGCCACCCTAGCCGCTTTATCCTCGATCCGACAGTCGAATTCCACCCGCTTCCAACCATGGCCGACGCCCCTTCCAGCAAGTACAAAGCCTTCGTCTTCCTCGGTGCGCCCGGCTGCGGCAAGGGCACCCAGGGGCAGATCCTCGGGCAGATTCCCCGCTTCTACCACTTCTCCATGGGCGACGCCTTCCGCTCCATGGACACCCGCACCCCCATCGGGCAGGAGTTCATCTCCTATTCGCGCAAAGGCGAGCTCGTGCCCGACGAGCTGACGATCCGCTATTTCAAGGAGCAGATCGACGCCCGGGCCGTGCTGCACATGTTCAAGCCCGACATCGACCTCCTCATCCTCGACGGCATCCCCCGCAGCGTCGAGCAGGCCCGCCTCCTCGAGGAGCACATCGAGGTGCTCCAGCTCTTCCACCTCTCCTGCCCCGACCGGGAGGAACTGATCACCCGCATCCGCAAGCGCGCCCTCAAGGAGGGCCGCCTCGACGACGCCAGCGACGAGGTCATCCAGCGGCGCATCCGCACCTACGAGGAGTCCACCCGGGAGCTGATCGACCACTACGCCGACCGCCGCGCCGAGATCAACGCGAACCAAGCGCCGGTCGAGGTGACTCACGACATCCTCGCCGTCATCGTCGACCACCCCCAGTGGCTGCACCCCCCCGAGGAGGAGTGAGGCGAAGGGCGCCGCTTTCCTGGCGTCGGAGCAACATCGGGACCGGAACGGGCGCTTGGAGGAGCGCCCGTTCCTGCGTCTTCCGGGCGGGCGCGGAATCGCAGCATTTTCAAGTCCCGTCGCGGCAACGAACGGAATTTTTGAAACGAACGGGAACGCTTTCGGGAGAAAAAGCAAAAAATCCTTTATATTTTTGTAATTTTTGGATTAATTTATAAAAACCATGCGCTCCATCTTCCGATTTGCTCTCCTGCTTGCCGGTGTATCCGGGTTCTTCGCCGTCTCCCTCCGCGCCCAGTCCAGCGCCCCGGACATGGAGGTGGTCGAGCGGTGGCTGGCCACGAACTCGGGGCTGTCCTCGGTCAAGATCGATTTCACCCAGACCCGCCAGATGCGCTCGGTGAGCCGTTCGGTCAGCCAGGACGGCACCCTCTGGCTGGACTACGCGAACCACCGCTTCCGCTGGCAGACCGGCGACCCCGCCCAGACCATCGTGGTCAGCCTGGGCTCCGACATCCTCATCATCCGGACGCCGGGCAAGAAGTACGAAGTGCGTCCCGCCGGATCGGGAGGGGCGCCGGGCATGGCGGCCCTGGCGCACGGCTTTCCCCGCACCCTGGCGGAGTTCCTGCAGAAGTACCGCGTCCTGGAGACGCGTCCCGAGGCGAACACCAAGCGCATCGTGACCCGGGCGCTCGGCGAGGCGGGGCGGGGGGTCGAGACCTTCACCTTCGTCGTCGACGCCTCGCACCATCGCCTTCTCGGCATCGAGATCGACCTCGAGGACGGATCGTCCGTGCAGACCGTCTTCCGCCGGGTCGAGACGAACGTGCCGGTGACCCAAGCCCTCTTCCAGCCTCCGGTGGACGGCTACACCCAGACCAAGTTCTGAGCCTGTCCGGATCGTCCCGGGGCAGTTCCGAAACATCGGGCCGGGGCGCGTCCCCCGATCGCTGGCGCATACCCGACCCGGGCGGACCTTGTCTCCCGCGCGACCCGCTTCCATCTTGACCGCATGACATCCCTTGATCGCCGCTCCTTTTTGAAACGCTCCGGCGCCGCCCTGATCGGCGCCTCGGCCTCTCCCGCCATTCTTTCCTCGGCCTCGCCGAACCGCAAGCTTGCCCTCGCCTGCGTCGGGGTCGGCGGCAAAGGCTGGAGCGACATGCTGGAGCTCGCCCCCGGCAACGAGATCGTCGCGGTCTGCGACATCGACGAGACCCGCCTCGCCCGGGCCAAGGAGCGCTTCCCCGCCGCCCAGGCCTACAGCGACTGGCGCAAGCTGCTCGAGCAGAAGGGCATCGACGGGGTCATGGTGACGACGCCCGACCACACCCATGCCCCCGTCACCGCGACGGCGATGCAGTTGGGCCTGCATTGCTACACGCAGAAGCCCCTCACCCACACGATCCACGAATCCCGCGTCCTCGCCCGGCTCGCCGCCGAGACGGGGGTGGTCACCCAGATGGGCATCCAGCACCACGCCACCAAGCGGCTCAAGATCGCGATCCACGCCCTGCGCGAGGACAAGGTCATCGGCAAGGTCCGCGAGGTCCACGCCTGGACCGACCGCCCCGGCACCTACTGGAAGCAGGGGATCGACCGCCCCGCCCCCGGAGGCAACCCGCCCGAGACGGTGCATTGGGACCAATGGCTGGGCACCGCCCCGGAGCGCCCCTGGGTGGACAAGACCTACCACCCCTTCCACTGGCGGGGCTGGTGGGATTTCGGCACCGGCGTGGCCGGCGACATGGGCTGCCACATCCTCGATCCCGTCGTCGACGCCCTCCGCCTCGGTCCGCCGACGAAGGTGAAGGCCGAAGGTCCCGCGCCCCATCCCGAGTCCGGTCCGGAGTGGGCCGAGATCCTCTACACCTTCCCCGGCACCGAACTCACCACCGAGACCCTGTCGCTGCGCTGGTACGAGGCCGGACGCCAGCCCGACCGCTCCCTCTTCCAGGCGCCCGCCGACTGGGCGGGCTCGCTCAACGGCCTTCTGTTCATCGGGGAGAAGGGGAACCTCTTCCTCGGCTTCCCCGAGATGCCCGAGCTGTTCCCCAAGGCGGACTTCGCCGGCTACCGCTGGGCGGATCTCGAGGACGGCAACCACTATCAGGAATGGTGCACCGCCGTGCGCGAGTCGCGCCAGCCCTCCACGCCCTTCGGCTACGCCGGACCACTCACCGAGACCATGCTGCTGGGCAACGTGGCCTACCGCAGCGAGGCGGAGATCGAATGGGATTCCGAGAAGCTCGCCGTCGTCAACGTCCCCGAGGCGAACCGATTCCTCAAGCGCGCCTACCGCGCCGGATGGGAGGTGCCGGGCCTGGGGTAGGAGGCCCCCCCGGCCCGTACCGCTTGCAGATCACGGACTCGTTTTGAGCCGACATCTTGCCGGAAAGGCGGAAATCGGGTAGATCCCAAGGCATCGCCGCCGTTTTTTCGTAGCCGCTCCATCGGATCGAATGGGCACAAGAAGGGAGGTCCGCGCTCCCTTCGACTCCACCAACAATGGCTGATACGGATTAACGACCGTTTCTGGCACAACAAAGGAAGCTGCGGTGGCTTTGG
>CAYMMC010000126.1:0-7878 GCA_964391125.1 uncultured Akkermansia sp. | reverse complement strand
GGTAGAGGGCATCGCGACGACCACACGGCAGGTACGTGGCAAAACGCTCCTGTTCAACCCCCTCCGGTCTTGTCCTTGGTCCTGTTCCGAGGATTTCCAAAAGGCCCGTCGCTCGAATTTCTTCTCACGCGCTCCATGACCGCGCGTTCGACCGTGGCCTGATGTGGGTCGACGAGGGATTCATGATTCGTTTCAACAGGCCTCCCGTCGCGGAATGCGGCAGTCCCGGCATCGCATGGTTGACTGCTTTCGACGGGCAGTCGCTGCGGCTGCCAAAAAAGTTTGCCCCGGATCCGGAGTTGCTGTCCAGGCACGCCCGGTTGGCGCGGAATGTTCCATGGCCGAGGAAAGGGTGGTGCCGCCGCTCCCGGTTTGCGTCCACGGGGGGGCTGGGGGGCCGCCCGGAAGCTCGGGGAGCGAAGATTGTGGAGGCATCCGCCGATATCCGCACTAGCTTCCCCGGACACGCATGACCCGGGACCTGCTCGCCGACACTCTGGAGGAGATCGCCCTGCTCCTCGAACTGAAGGGGGAGAACCCCTTCAAGATCCGCGCCTACCGCAGCGGCGCCGAAACCGTCCGCCAGTATCCCGGCGACATCCTCGCCCTCGCCCGCGAGGACCGGCTCGACGGCATCAAGGGCATCGGCGAGGCCCTGCGGCAGAAGCTGCACGAACTGGCCTCGACCGGTTCGCTCGCCTTCCATGAGAAACTGAAGGCGGAGTTCCCCCCCGGCCTCTTCGACCTCTTCGGCCTCCAGGGCCTCGGGCCCAAGAAGGTCAAGGCCCTCCACGAATCGCTCGGCATCGACTCCATCGCCCGGCTCAAGGCGCTCTGCGAATCGGGCGAGGTCGCCAGGCTGCCCGGCTTCGGCGCGAAGACGGCGGAGAAGATCCTCGAGGCCATCGCCTTCCGCGAGAGCAACGCCGACCGCTTCCGCCTCGGCGACGTCGCCGGGGCGGTGGAGGAGATCCTCGACTCCCTGCGCGGCCATCCCGACTGCCTCCGCGCCGAGGTCGCCGGCAGCTACCGGCGCTCGCGCGAGACGGTCCACGACGTCGATTTTCTCGTGGCCACGGCGGCGCCCGAGTCGATCGTCGGGCATTTCGTCTCCCAGCCATGGGTCGCGCGGATCCTCGCCCAGGGGCCGACGAAGGCGAGCGTCAACCTCGCCTCCGGCCTCCAGTGCGACCTGCGCGCGGTCTCCAACGCCGAGTTCGCCTGCGCCCTGGCCTACTTCACCGGCAGCAAGGAGCACAACGTCGCGATGCGCGGTCGCGCCCTGGAACGGGGCTACACGCTCAACGAATACCGGCTGGCCCCCCGCGAGGGCGGCGACGCCCCCGAGGCGCCGGCCTTCGAGGACGAGGCCCGGCTCCACCGCTTCCTCGGGCTCGACTACATCGCCCCCGAACTGCGCGAGAACACCGGCGAAATCGAGGCCGCCGCCGCGGGCGGGCTGCCCCGCCTGATCGAGCTGGAGAATCTGCGCGGCACTTTCCACAACCACACCGTCGCGAGCGACGGACGCGACACGCTGGAGGCCATGGCCGACGCCGCCATCGAGCTGGGGCTCCAGTATCTCGGCATCGCCGACCATTCCAAGAGCTCCTTCCAGGCGAACGGGCTCGACGAGACCCGCCTGCGCGCCCAGATCGCCGAGATCGCCGCGCTGAACCGCCGCTTCCGCGACGGGGGCATGACGTTCCGGCTCCTCGCCGGGAGCGAGGTCGACATTCTCAAGGACGGCGCCCTCGACTACGACGACGAGCTGCTCGGCGAACTCGACTACGTCGTCGCGAGCGTCCACAACGCCATGACCCTCTCCGAGGCGGCCATGACCGAGCGCCTCGTCCGCGCCGCCAGCCATCCCCGGGTGACCATGCTCGGCCACCTCACCGGGCGCCTCCTCCTCGAGCGCGAGCCCTACGCCGTCGACGTTCCCGCCGTGATCGAGGCCTGCGCCGAGCACGGCACCGCCATCGAGCTGAACTGCAATCCCTGGCGTCTCGACCTCGACTGGCGCTGGTGGAAGCTCGCCAAGGCGAAGGGGGTGAAATGCGCCATCAACCCCGACGCCCACCGCAGCGGCCAGCTCGGCTTCCTCGCCTTCGGGGTGCGCCTCGCCCGGAAGGGCTGGCTGGAGCGCGGGGATGTGATCAACACCCTCGACCTCGCCGGCATCGAGAGCTTCCTGGGGCTTCCGCCCATCGATTGAGAGGCTGCGGGCGGTTCGTCTGTCTCTGCTTGGCTAAATGGGAAGGATGGCCGCAGCAAGGCAGGGAAAGCACAAAGCATGGACGGACATGGCTCCGCTTCGCGCCTTCCCGTGGTCAGATTTCCGGTGTTTTCCTGGCCGTTCGCGGCCTGCCTGAAAATCCAACCAAGCAGAGCTAGAGCCGACGTCGGCTGGGCGGATGGTCCATGTTCATGTAGACGCCGCCGCGCCGCAGCTCGTCCAGCATCTGGGCAAGCCGCCTTTCCTTGGTCTCCGGCCGCTTGGCCGAGTGGATCCATCCGAGATAGTCGTTCCGTTGATAGGCGGGCCGCTCGAGGTAGGCGTCCCGCAGCGATTCTCGATCCAGGGCGGCGCGGACGAATTCCGGCATCGCGTGGATGGGGCGGCTGAGCGTCGGTTTGCGCGTCATGGGTCGCGGTGCGGCTTCAATCCCCCGTTTCCTCGGAGGCCTCGTCCTCCTCGCCCGGTCCCGACACGGAGGCCACGGGGGAGAAGAAGACGGCGTTGGCGAGGAGCTTGGCGCTGCCCAGCCAATGGCCCCGGAACACCGGGTTGTCGACGAGGAGCACGACCCGCCCCGATCCGTGCGAATGGAGCTGCACGGGCACGCTGCCTTTGAGGGCTTCCAGATTGGGGCCGGCGATGTATCCGGAGACCAGCGGATCGTCGGTGTGGCGGAGGGGATTCCGCAAGGGGTTGGGGGAGGCCTCGAGGAAGGTGGTGCCGACGTGCATCAGGGCGATGTGGGGGCCGTGCTGGCTGTAGCCGTAGGCCAGGGGATGGGTGGGGTCGAACCAGGCCCGCGCCACCATCCCGTTGATCCGCCGCTCGGCGCGGCGGCGCTCGGCTTCGTCGTAGGGCGTCTCCGAAGGGGGGGCGGGGGCCTTCTTCTCCGCCTTGCCCTTGCCGTCCTTCGGCTTGGCCTCGTCGCCGAAGTCGGCCTTGACGGTTTTGGCGCCGACCCATTTCAGGGGGGCCACCGAGGCGGCCGAGCTGCCGATGGCGACCAGGCATCCGCCCCGGGCCACCCAGGCCTCGATGGCCTCGCGCGCGGCGGCGGGCAGGTTGGAGAAGGGCGCGTCGGCGAGGATCAGGGTGTTGAAGTCGCGCAGCAGCGGGGCGGTCAGCCTGGCCGGGTCGGCCAAGGTCAGGGGCGCTTCCCATTCGAGATCGAACTGGTGCCACAGGGTCCCGACGGTGGTGGAGGAGGTGCCGGGCCCCGCCACGAGGAGGACCTCCGGCGAGCGCAGCGGCTTCAGGCTGGGGCTGCCGAGATCGAGGCCGCCCGCGCCCAGCGCGGTATCGACGGCGCGGATGGGGATGGCGTGCTCGCGGGCGATCTCCTCCATGAGGCGGTGCAGGGAGTCGGCGTCGTGGTGCTCCTGCACCGTCGCGGGCACCACCAGGGTGCCGTGCGGATAGGAGGCCTTTCCGCCCTCGCCGCCGACGACGAGGGGACGCTGCGCCACCCAGGTGCGCACCCGCTCGCGGAAGAGGCGCCAGAGGGCGGCGGGAGCGTTCAGGGGCTCCCAGGGGACGAGGTAGGCGACGGCGTCCTGCGGTCCTTCCAGCTCGACCGCGGGAGGCGGTTGGGGCGCGTCCTCCCGCAGGGGAGGCAGGGCCTCCAGCTCGGCGTGGAGCAAGCCGTAGGCGGAGGGGAGATGCCAGGCCGACACGTCGTAGAACAGCGGGCTGCCGAAGCGGGTCCGCTTTTCCATCATCGCGGTCAGCAGGTGGTAGCGCGGTTGGCGGGACGGGACGACGAGCGACGCTCCGGCGGGGAAGCCGAGCCCGTCGGCCTCGACCGCTTCGCTCGGGACGGCGCAGCGGATGCCGTGCCTCTCCAGGAGGACCCGGAAGGCTTCGAGTCGCTGCGGATCCCCGGGGGCGGCGACGATGTGAGCCGCCGTGCCGGAGGCCTCCGCCGCCTCGATCGCCTCGCGCTGGAAGGAGAGCTGGTGGTCGATCAGCTCCCGCCTCATCTCGTCGGCGCCCTTCAGGGTCGACAGCGAGGTGGCGACCTGGTTGCGGACGGTGTCGGGAAAGGTGAGGCGCCCGTGGTCGGTGTCGTGGTGGAAGCCGCGGGTCCCGGCCTGCTCGTAGAGGATGCCGATGGAGCCGAAGAGATCGGGATAGGCCGAACCCTTGCCGATGTAGAAGTCGTCGAAGGACTCGCGGGTGTAGTAGAGCGACCCGACGGCGTCGAGGGCCTTGGCGTGGTAGCGGGCGAGGTCGGCGGTGAGGCGTTGGTTCCGCTCCGGGGTGAGGGGGTGCGTCATCTCGGGAATGCCCGGCTGGAAGAAGTAGGTGCGGTTCGCGTTGCCCATCTCATGGTAGTCGGTGAGGACGTGGGGCATCCAGCGATGGAACAGCTCGAGCCGCCCGCGCGATTCGGGATGCACTGCGGGCAGCCAGTCCCGGTTCAGGTCGAACCAGTAGTAGTTCGACCTGCCGCCGGGCCAGTCCTCGATGTGCTCCCGGTCGCCGCGATGGGGCGAGGGCGTCCGGCCGCGGTGGCCGTTGGTCCAGGCAGCGAAGCGCTCCATGCCGTCGGGATTCAGGCTGGGGTCGATCAGCACCACGGCGGAATCGAGAAGGCGCTGCACCTCCGGGGAGCGGGCGGCGGCGAGGTGGTAGGCCAGCAGCACCGCCGCCTGGGAGGCGCTCGGCTCGTTGCCGTGGATGCCGTAGCCCATCCAAAGAACGAGGGGCGCGTCGCCGGCCTCCGCCGACGCGGGCGTCCGGGACGGGGCGGAGGGGGCCTTGCCCGCCTCGTCGGCCTTCTCCGTCGATTCCTCGACTTCGGAAGCGCGGGCGATGCGGTCCAGATGCCCCTGGCGGATCGCCTCCAGGTCGGCGTGGTTCTTCGGCGAGGTCACCGTCAGCATCACCAGCGGACGCCGTCCGTGGGAGCGGGCGTATTCGTTCAGGGTCACCCGGTCGGACCACTCGTCGAGGGCGCGCAGATAGTCGATCAGCTCGTGGTGGTGGAGGTGCCATTTTCCGAAGGGCCATCCCAGCACGCCCTCGGGCGTGGGAGCCTCGGGATCGTGGTCGGCATCGGCGGGCAAGTAGCTCGCGATGCCCGGCACCTCGGCTTCCTCGGCGGCGGCAAGCGCGAGGCTTCCCCAGAGGAAGCCGGAGACGAGAAGGGAACGGACGCGGCGATGGCGGGTCATGGGCGGAGAGTATCCCCGGAGCGCGGCGAAGCGAAAGCCTTTTCCGCTACGGCAATGCGGCAGGCCCCAAAGGATGAAGGCGGGCGAAAACGGAGTATTCTCGGATTCGTGAAAGGTATCGGAACCATTTCCTTCGCCCTCTGTCTGGCGGGCGTCCTCTGCCATCAGGCGTCCGCGGTCGCGGAGAACGCCCCGAACTCGACCCTGCTCAGGAACGTCCTCGTCGTCGATGGCACGGGCGCCCCCGCCTACGAGGGCATGGTGCGGATCCGCGGAGGGAGGATCGTCGCGGCGGCCCCCGGCCTCGCGCCCGAGGAAGGCGAGCGGACCTACGACGGCGGCGGCTTCGCGCTGGCGCCCGGCTTCATCGACACGCACAGCCATCACGCGGTCTGGCAGCAGCCCACCGCCCCCGCCGTGCTCAGCCAAGGGATCACCACCATCGTGCTGGGCCAGGACGGCGGCTCGACGCTGCCGATGGAGAATCTGTGGGCGCGCTTGGAGAAGCAGCCCGCGGCGGTGAACGTGGCCTCCTACACCGGGCACAACACGCTGCGCCGCGCCGTGCTGGGAGCGGACGCCCGCCGCCCCGCGACCGAACTGGAGCTGGCGAGGATGGGCAAGATGCTCGACGCCGACATGCAGGCCGGCTCCCTGGGCCTGAGCACCGGCCTTGCCTACGAGCCCGGCGTCGACGCCTCGACCGAGGAGGTGGTCGCCCTGGCCGCCGTGGCGGCGCGGCGCGGCGGACGCTACATCAGCCACATCCGCAACGAAGGCCGCGAGCTGTGGGCGGCGGTGGACGAGCTGCTGCGGGTGGGACGCGAGACCGGCATGCCCGTCCAGATCTCCCACGCCAAGCTCGCCCGCTTCTCCCTGTGGGGGCGTGCGCCGGAACTGATCGAGCGCCTCGAAGCGGCCCGGGCCGAAGGGATCGACGTCACCCTCGACGTGTATCCCTACGACTACTGGCAATCCACGATGAAGCTGCTCCTGCCCGCCCGCGACTACACCGACATCGAGGCCGCGCGCTTCGCCCTCGCCGACGAGGTGAAGCCCGAGGGGGTGCGCATCGTGCGCTTCAACGCCGATCCCTCCATCGTCGGACGGACCCTCGCGCAGCTCGCCGAGGAGCGTGGGATGGAGCCCGCCCGCTTGCTGCTGGACCTGGTCAACCAGTCCGTCGAGGCCAAGGCGCACGAGCAGATCCTCAGCTCGGGCATGAGCGAGGAGGACGTGGCGACGCTGATGCGCTGGCCCCACGCCAACATCGGCTCCGACGGATTCTTCGACTATCAGCATCCCCGCGGGGCGGGCTCCTTCCCCCGCGTCCTGGGCGTCTATGTGCGCGAGCGCGGCGTGCTGACGCTGGAGGAGGCCGTGCGCCGCATGGCCGGACAGGCCGCCGACAACATGGGCTTCGAGGACCGCGGCTACATCCGGCCCGGCTACGCGGCGGACCTGGCGCTTTTCGATCCCGCGTCGGTGGTCGATCGCGCCACCGTCGAGGACCCGACCGCCCTGTCCGCAGGGATCGCCGCCGTCTGGGTCAACGGCCAGCTCGTCTGGGAGGGCGGACAGGCGACGGGGCGCCTCCCCGGGAAACTCCTCAAGCGAGCGGCGCGGTCCGTCCCCGCTCCCGAAAGCCCGGTCCCCTGATGCCGTGCCAAGCGCCGGTCGGAGATTTCCGTATCTTTGTCCTTCGCACCACGACGATCATCGACGTCAATGTGACCTCCAAATCCTCGACGCACCCCCCTCCCGCCATCCATGACACGCCGCCAAATCCTCCTGCTCGCCGCCCTGTCCGTCCTCGCGGCAGCTCCGGCCGACGCCGGGACGGAAGTGGACTATCCCCGCGTCTTCCGCACCTTCATGCCCGACTCGGGGCCCTCCGCCTTCGCGGTCGAGCTCTCGCCCTCGCTCGCGCTCTGCTACGATCCCCTCCGCGGCGGAGTGAGCCAGGTCTGGAAAGGCCGCATCGATCTCTCGCCGACCCTCCGGGCCAAGATCAACGAGGCGGCCGCCGTCGTGGGCGAGACCTTCTACCTCGCCGAAGGGACCCACTCCCTGCGCCTGGGCGAGCCCGAGGCCCCGCCGGAGCACCGCTTCAAGGGCTACCGCTACGAGGCGGGCGCCGTCGTCTTCGACTTCACCCTGGGCGGCCATCCCGTCAGCGAGACGCTGCGGGCGGACGAGGGGGGGCGCGGTCTCGTGCGCGAGTTCGCCTTTCCCGCCGACGGCGGCCCCGCCTTCCTGCGCCTCGAGAAATCGGCGACCGCCGAAATCCGCGTCGAAGGCGGCACGGAGGTCCAACCCGGACTGTGGCGCTTCCCCGAGGGGGGGAAGGCGACGGTCCTCATCCTTCCCATCCTTCCAAAAGCACCCGCCCCCTGAGATGTCCCGCCTCCTTTCCGTCCTATCGATGCGCCGCGGGCAGGATGCCCGCGATACGGCACA
>CAYMMC010000125.1:0-7948 GCA_964391125.1 uncultured Akkermansia sp. | reverse complement strand
GCGGATGGAAAGATGTCTCGGAATCCTGTGGAAGTTCTCAGCCGGCCCGATATTCCAGAAGGTCGCCCGGCTGGCAATCGAGATGCCGGCAGATGGCCTCCAGAGTCGAAAAGCGGATCGCTTTCGCCTTGCCCGTTTTTAGCACGGAAAGATTCTGCGGAGTGATGTCCACGGCTTCCGCGAGCTCGTTGAGCTTCACCTTCCGCTTGGCGAGCATGACATCGAGATTGACGATGATTGGCATGGCGACAATTCCTAGACGGTCCATTGCTGCTCCTCCCGAAGCAAGCGTGCGTGCTCCAAGATCCAACTGAGCAGGCGAAAGCATTGGATTGGCTTGTCGCCGAACACGTCACCGCGCTTCCAAGCGGCCGCGATGCGGAGAATGAGCGCCATGGTCACGGCAAAGACGACGAGAGCAACGGCGAAGTAGCAGACGCTGATCCAGTAATGGTCGGAGTAGGAACTGAAATCCCAAGCCACCAGCGCTCGGATCGCTTCGGGCGTCATGCCCTCGACTTTTCCCTCCGCCATTCCCGCGAACATCGTGATGATGTTCTCTCCTTCCCCGACGGCCCCGGCAAGGCCGAGTCCAAGGGTGGTAAAGATCACGATGACGAGGGCGATGACGTTCAAAACCAGCCAGAACCAGGAGAACCCCCGCAGGAGCCGGCCCACTTTCTGAATTCGGAATTGATGCGGTTGAAGTGGTTCGTTCAGGCAGGTGGATGGTCGTCCGAAAATCTTGTAAAGCAATAAAAAACAAATGATAAACGATAAAAAACGCCGTTACGGAATTCTTTCATCGCTCGGGGAATCGGGCGGTGAGGCCTCTCACGTCTCCCGGCCATGCACCCGCCACCGTTGGTGCAGCCACCAGCCCGCCCAGAGCAGGCCGAAGATCCCCGGCAGCCACCACAAACTGGTCCGATAGGCGCTATCGATGCCGGCGTCGCCCTCCTTCAGGCCGCGCAGGATCGCTCCGTAGACGAGGCTGATGCCGCCGAAGCCGAGGTTCAGGGCGAGACCCCGGAAGCTGAGGAGCGTCGCCCGGCGCCGGGAGTCGACGAGGGCGTTGAGATAGTGCGAGGTGAAGAAATTGAGCAGGCCGAATCCGATGCTGAAGAACGCGGCGAAGAGGACCCCCCATTTCGGAATCGCGAAGGCGACGCCGACGAAACCGCACAAGGCCACGATGGAGACCACCCGGAAGTTGCTCCGCAGGGTGCCGTGTCTCACCAGCCAGGCGGCCCATTTCGGAATGAACAGGCCGAGGGCGGAGAACGCGGCGCCGATCGCCCCGAACCAGACCACGGGAATGCCGATGAGGCGGTAGTATTCCGAAGCCGTCACCGTGAAGAGGCGCAGCGCGCTGTCGTGGACCAATGCCGCGAGCACGAGACCGCAGACCGCCGGGGTGCCGAGGATCCAGCGCCCCGCCCCGAGGATGCCCGACCAGAGCGAGGCCTCGCCCCCGCATTCGGTCTCGAGCGGCGCCTCCCTCATCGACAGCGCCACGGCCACGGCGAGGAAGGCGTTCAGGAGGGTGAGATGGATCGGGAGGCGCAGCGCCGTCTCCTTCTCCACGGCGAGATCCCACCCGATCCAGGAGAGGGCGCGACCGACGAGGGCGGGATCGTAGACCGCCGACCCCACGAGCATCGCGACGATGAAGGCGAGCGAGGAAAGCCGCATCAGCCGCGAGAGGACGCGCGGCCAGACGGTCTCGCGATCCTCCTTCGGAATCGAATCGTAGGCGAGGGCCTCGTCCGCCCCGCTCGCCGCCGCCTCGGCCGCGCCGGAGAGGATGCGGTTCGCGACCCAGGCCCAGAAGACGACCGCGTTGCTCCCGAGCGGCACGACGGCCAGCACGCCCATCTCCAGGACCATCAGGACCGAGGCGATCACGACCATGCGCTTCCTCCCGAGGCGGTCGGCGAGGGCTCCCGAAGGCACTTCGAGGAGGACGATGGAGACCGCCCAGACCGCGTTGAGGACGGCGAACTGCGGCAGGGTGAGTCCGTAGTCGAGCTGGATCACCGCAAAGACCGGATAGTAGAAGCGCGCGTTGAAGAGCACCCGGAAGGCGATGAAGAGCGGCAGGTTTCGGGACATGGGGGGAAGGCTTGGCGGTTCGCCCATACGATTCGACGGCTATTCTTGGCATCGCCGAAACGGCTGCGCCCGCATGGGCAAAATGTCCATGGGCGTCAGGATACGGGATCGGGAGATTTGGAATGGGAGTGGGAAATGGCCTTTGTCCCTCCGAACGTCGCGGAGCGTTTTGGTGCGCCGGTTTCCGGCGCTTTGGATTCGGACGTCGAGGAAGTGGCGAGGGACGGGGAACGCTTCGGGCCTCCTTGCCGAATTCGATCCAAAGCGGCGCGGAGCGCCGCGCTCCATAGCGCTGGCCTGCCTGTGCCTGTCCGCACGCAGACAGGCGCGACGATCCAGGACTCGATCCAAATCTTCGCGATTGATTGAAACCCAATGGCTCATGTCGAAATTCCCGAAACTTGTTCTGACGCCCATGGGCAAAATGCCCATGCACCTGGCGAAGGCTCCGTTGGCCCCCGATCCACGTTTGCTCCGAAACGCAGCTCCCCCGGCTTGCGGCGTCAGGAGGGGCGCACCGCCCGTCGAGGGCGCAGCGGCCCCGATGCTTCCGTTCCGGGCGGCGGCTTCACCCCTCCCCCGACTTCGGATTCTCCGCGAGGAGGGAGCCGATGAAGGGGAAAAGCTGCTTCTTCCGGCTGACGACGCCTTTGAGGGTGAAGAGGTGCGAATCCTTGCGGGGGTAGCCGATCTTCTGCCGGATCTCGTCCGGCGCCTCGATGAGGAGAAGGCTGTCGTTGAGGGTGATGTCGGTGACCATGAGGCAGGCGAGGTCGAGCCGGTGCTCGCGGACGAGCCGCCGCAGTTCCTCCTGCAGGGCCTCGCGGGCGGGCCAGAAGTAGTCGAATCCGATCTCCTCGACCTGCGAGATGCTGACCCGGTAGCCGCTCTCCTCGAACTCCTTCCGGTCGGACCCGACGGCCTCCTCGTAGTCGCCCCCGCGGAGGACGGAGCCGGCGGAGAAGAAGTCCTCCTTGAAGCGGTCGACGTCGATGCCGGCGATCTGGCTGGCCCATTCCAGCACGGAGCGATCCTCGTCCGTCGTCGTCGGGGACGTGAGGTTGAGCGTGTCGGAGATGATGCCCGCGCAGATGCAGACCGCGATGCCGCGCGACGGTTCGAGATCGTGGCTGCGGAAGGCCCCCCCCACGATGGTGCAGGTGGAGCCGACCGTCTTGTTGATGAACTGGATCGGTTCCTTCGTGACGAGGTTCCCGCTGAGGCGGTGGTGGTCGAGGACCTCGACGATCTGGGCTTCGTCGGCGCCGGCGACCGCCTGGGAGAATTCGTTGTGGTCCACGAGGATGAGCCGGGGCCGCTCCGGATTGACGAGGTCGGCCCGGGAAAAGACGCCCACGAGCCGGTTGGTCTCGGGATCGCAGACGGGGAAGAGGGCCTGGTCGCGGTTCGACTTGAGCCGCTCCTTGACCGCCTGGAGCCTCGTCTCGGGCGAAAAGGAGATGAACTCGGTCGACACCGCGCTCTGGATGGAGCGGGCGCCGCGGATGAGCTGAGTGGTCGAGGCGGTGTCGCGGTGGGTCACCAGGACGATGGTGCCGTTCAGCTTGGCGGCGTGGACGATGGCGTCGGAGGGACGGTAGCCGCTGGTGACGACGAGGCAGCGGACTCCCGCCTCGACCGCGCGGAGCTGCACCCCGACGCGGTCGCCGGTGATGATGAGGAGCTGGTCCTTCGGCATCTTGCCGATGCGGTCCTGCATGACGGGTTCGGACGACCCCGCCACCATCATGAGAAAGACCTGCTCCGTCGCCGCCGATTCCACCGAGGTGATGACTTCCGCGTCGAGGATCTGGGCGATCTTCTCCGGCGACGCCGTCACTTGGCGGGCGGAGAGGGCCGCATCCCCCGTCCCGGCGTCGGGAATGAGGAGGTGCAGCAGATCCTGCAAGGGCAGCATGCCGGTGAGGATGCCGTCCTCGTCGATCACGGGCAGGCTGCGGAAGTGCCGGGCCGCCAGTTCTCGGTAGGCCTCGATCACCGAGTCGGACGCCTGCGCCGTCGAGACGTCGCGCCGGCAGATGTCGCCGGCGCGGAGCTGGATGTCGCTGATCAGCGGAGGGCGCGGGATCCCGGCGGTCTGGAGGACCCATTCGGTGCGGGCGTTGGGCGGGCCGCAACAGGCGGCCACGGCGTCGGGCACGCGGGTCTGGCGGAGCAGGTCGGCGTAGGCCAAGGCCGAGCAGATCGCGTCGGTGTCGGGATTCTTGTGGCCGATCACCCAAGTCGGGCGAGTGGAGCGTTGGGGCATGAAGGGATGAAAGCGGTTTAACGCAGGAGTGTCGGCCATCCTGCTGGAGTTTCGACCTAAATTAGGAGAAGCAGAGGAGCAAAGGAGGAGAGAATTCAGAAGCTAGGAGCTGGAAGCCGGAATCTCGCCTTTTCCGGCGCATCGCGCCGCTCGCCTCTACCTTTTACCTTTTACCTTTTACTGGCGGCTCCGCCGCCTCAGCCGAAATAGTCCGGCTCGTTTCCCGGCTTCCACTTGATGTTGCAGCCGCTGCTGGGCTGCCAGGGGGCGGGCGTGGCACGTCCGGCGAGGAGGTCCTCCACCGCCGCCGCAAGCACGGCGCCGGTCGCGACGCCGCGCCCCGGCCGGGTCTCGTCGAACTCGCCCGCGTAGGCGAGGCGCAGGTCCGAGTCGAAGAGGTAGAAGTCCGGCGTGCAGGCGGCGGCGTAGGCCTTGGCGACCTCCTGGGTCGCGTCGTGGAGGTAGGGGAAACGCCACCCGTGGCTCTCGGCGAAGGCCGGCATCTTGTCCGGCGCGTCGGCGGGGTAGCGCTCGACGTCGTTCGAGACGATGGCGACGGTGGCGACGCCCTTGGCGGCGATCTCGTCGGCGAAGCGCCCCAGGGCGTCGGCGAGGTGGACGACGAAGGGGCAGTGGTTGCAGGCGAAGACGAGGAGAAGCCCGCGCCTGCCCGCAGCGAGCGAGTCCCGGGTGTGGAGGCGCCCGGAGGCGTCGGGCAGGGAGAAGTCGGGCGCGGCGGCGCCGGAGGAGAGCTGGAAGGTGGAGAGGACTTCGGCCATGGTGGACAGGAGCGTGTGAAAGAAGGGCGCGAGGCTTCGCGATGTCTTAAATCGAAGACGACGGTCTTGACACCATAGCGGATAGCGGCTACCTGTCCCGCTCTTTTTCCAAAACTGAACCGACCTGGCCATGGCTACCGTTGAAGTGATTCTCAAAGAAAAAATCGAAGGACTGGGCGCCGAGGCCGATGTCGTCAAGGTGAGGCGCGGCTTCGCCCGCAACTACCTCCTCCCGCAGGACCGCGCCTACGAGGCGACCAAGGCGAACCGCCGCCACGTGGCGCATCTCAAGGAGATCCGCGCCAAGCGCGAGGCCGAGGAGCTCGCCGACGCCGAGAACACCGCCGCGAAGCTGAAAAAGCTGCGTCTCTCCATCGAGCTGTCGCTGGGACAGGGCGGCAAGGCCTTCGGCTCCGTCACCACCGCCGACATCGCCGCCCTCATCGCCGAGAAGAGCCGTCTCACCATCGACCGCCACCAGCTCCAGCTCGAGGCGCCGATCAAGACGCTGGGCTCCTTCGAGATCCCGGTGAAGCTCCACCCCGCCGTCGACGCCTCCGTCACCGTCCGCGTCGTCGCGGCCGAGGGCTCGGAAGGCGCCAAGGAGGAATCCGAGGCGGAGTGACGCCTCCCCGGCACGATCCGGGACCGAAAATGGCGATTTTGGATCGAATCGCTTTACCAAAGGCGGGCGGGTCGCGATGATAGCGGTCCGCCCTTTTTTGCGCCCCGTCCGATGGGGCGCGCTGCGAGTGGCGCCGCCCTCCGCATTCCCAACCGCACGCCCCCCATGTCCGAACCCAGAACCGCCCGCAGCGGCGGCGACTCCCTCAAGAGAGGCCCCCGCTCCGACGGTGGCAAGCCCTTCGCGAAAGCTTCCGCCGCCGAGGATCCGCTCCGCTCCATGCCGGTGAACGCCGACGCCGAGCGCGCCGCGCTCTCCTGCATGCTGCTCGACCCGGTGACCATCATCCCGAAGGCCATCGAGAAGCTCTCCCCCGGCCACTTCTACCTGCCCGCCCACCGCGAGATCTTCGAGGCCCTCCTCCACCTCTACAAGACCCGGCCCGAGGGCAAGCTCGACCTCATCGTCCTCAACACCGAGCTCGCCGACCGCGGCAAGCTCGACGCCGTGGGCGGTCCCAAGACCGTCGCCGACCTGCTCGACGACGTCCCCACCACCGCGCTCTTCGACGACTACGCCGGCTTCCTCAAGGAGAAGTTCATCCTCCGGCGCGTCATCATGGACTGCACCGAATGCGTCACCGAGGCCTACGACGGTCCCGAAAGCGCCGCCGGCTTCCTCGATTCCGTCGAGAAGCGCGTCCTCCAGATCCGCAACGAGACGGAAAAGGAGAAGGGCATCGAGGAGATGCGCGTCCACGTCCTCAAGGTGATCGAGTCGATCCACGACATGTACAACTCCGAGGGCAACGGAGGCGGGCTCATGACCGGCTTCCACGACCTCGACAAGATGACGAACGGCTTCCACGGCGGCGAGATGATCGTCGTGGCGGCGCGTCCCTCCATGGGCAAGACCTCCTTCGTCATGAACATCGTCGAGAACATCGCGATCCAGAAGGAGAACGCCCTTCCCTGCGCCGTCTTCAGCCTGGAAATGACCTCCGAGTCCCTCGTCCAGCGCCTTCTCTGCTCCCGCGCCAAGGTGCAGATGCAGAAGTTGCGCGGCGGCTTCCTCTCCAAGGCCGACTTCCCCAAGCTGATGCAGGTCGCCGGGCAGCTCGCCGAGGCCCCCATCTGGATCGACGACACCCCCGGCCTCTCCATCAACGAGCTCCAGGCCAAGGCGCGACGCCTCAAGCAGCAGCACGACATCCGCCTCATCGCCATCGACTACCTCCAGCTGCTCAAGGCCCCCGACGTGGCCGGGCGCGACGGGCGCGAAAAGGAGATCGCCGCCATCTCCGGCGGGATCAAGGGCATCGCCAAGGAGCTCGACATCCCCATCATCGTCCTCGCCCAGCTCAACCGGAACCCCGACGCCCGCGGCGGCAAGCCGCGCATGAGCGACCTCCGCGAATCCGGCTCCATCGAGCAGGACGCCGACCTCGTCGGCCTCCTCATGCGGGCCGAGGTCTACGCCGACGAGGAGGAGAAGGAGAACGTCTACGGCGAGGCCGAGTTCATCATCGCGAAGCAGCGCAACGGCCCCACCGGCGAAGTCCCCCTGACCTTCCACAAGGAGTTCATGCGCTTCGACAACCGCGCCAAGACGGAGGACTAGGGGAAGGGCTGGGAGCGGCGCTTCCATTGGCTTCGCCGGACGGGGCTCCCAAGACGAGAAGAGCTCTTTGCGGCGAAGCCCGATCGATTGCGACCTATTTCGTCGCTCGGTGAGGTAGATTGCCCCCATGCCAGCCAAGCCGCCTTCGCTCTCCCGCTTTCGTTCCGCCTACCGACGCCAGATCGCCCTCTGGATCCTGCGGGCCTTCGCCTCGGGCGAAGCGCGGCGACGATTCTTCGACCGTGATTCGGATTCCGGCTACCGCGACGACGATCTCGCCGATTTCCTCGGCCTGCCGAAAGGGAGCGAAGAAGCCAAGGCCAAACCCTCCGTCATCGGTCCGAAGCTGGACGCCCTGCTTGCCGCCTTGGAAAGGGATGCGCGCCCGCGCGGCCTGCCGTCGAAAGCCGACCGCAACCTCGGGACCTTCGGCGACACCCTCGATCTCACGGCTGAGGAACGGCTTGTGCTCGGCTTCTTTGCCTGCCTGCGGACGGAACCGCTCTTGTTGGACACTTGGAATTGCCTCGGAACGTTGGT
>CAYMMC010000124.1:0-7952 GCA_964391125.1 uncultured Akkermansia sp. | reverse complement strand
CGAATCGCCCCCTTTTTACCCAGCGCCCGGCTTGATTTGGCGCGGCGCTTCGCCTAGGCTCCGGCACCATGGTCCGGCACAACGTCTATTTCTGGCTCGACTCCACCCTGGCCGACGAACAAAGGGCTGCCTTCGAGGACGGCCTCCGCGCCCTCTTCCGCATCGAGGCCGTCGCGGCGGGCTCTTTCGGCAAGGCGGCGGCGACTCCGGCCCGCCCGGTCACGCGCAACGACTTCGACTACGCCCTCGTCCTCGAATTCGACTCGGTGGCGCAGCACGACGCCTATCAGATCCATCCCGGCCACGAAGCTTTCGTGAAGGCTTTCTCGCCGTGGTTCCGCGAAGTTCGCGTCTTCGACACCCAGTTCTGAACCGGGCGGGCGGGCGCGTCCACGGTCGGCGCCCTTCGCCGGATTCGTCCCTCACTCCGGCAGCGCCGCCTCCGTGCGGCCGAAGCGGATCCGTTTCTCCAGCTCGACCACGAGGAAGGCGAGCAGGCCGACCGCGGCGATGCGCAGCCAGGCGGCGGCGTCGAGGGGCGCGGAATGGAAGGCCCGGTTCATGAAGGGGGCGAAGGTGAAGAGCATCTGCACGGCGACCATGCAGAGGGCGCCGAGGATGGCGAGGCGGTTGCTCAGGAGACCGATGGAAACGAGGGAATGGCTCAGCGAGCGGCAGCAGAGGAGGTAGGCGGTCTCCACGATGACGACGACGTTGACCACGGCGGTGCGGGCCACGTCGAGGTCGCCGGTGGTCCGCATCTCGCGGAAGAAGATCCAGAAGGCGCCGGCGATCATGACGAGCGAGACGAGACCGGTGCGCATCAGCAGGGGCAGGGTCAGCAGGGGGCGCGAGGGCGGGCGCGGGGGGCGCTCCATCAGGCCCTTCTCGCGGGGTTCGAACACCAGCGTCATGCCGAGAAGGACCGAGGTGCCGAGGTTGATCCACAGCAGTTGGGCGGGCAGGATGGGCAGGGCGAGGCCGAAGAGGACGGCGCCGAGGACGATGCAGGTCTCGCCGACGTTGGTGGGCAGGGTCCAGATGATGAACTTGAGCAGGTTGTCGAAGACGCCGCGGCCTTCCTCGACGGCGGAGCGGATCGAAGCGAAGTTGTCGTCGGTCAGGATCATGTCGGCGGCGCCCTTGGCCACGTCGGTGCCGGCGATGCCCATGGCGACGCCGATGTCGGCCTGCTTCAGGGCGGGGGCGTCGTTGACGCCGTCGCCGGTCATGGCGACGACGTGGCCCCGCGACTGGAGCGCGCGGACGAGGCGCAGCTTCTGCTCGGGGGCGACGCGGGCGAAGACGGCGGTGTCCTCGGCGAGGTCGGGCAGGTCCGCGTCGGAGACGCCCTCCAGCTCGCGACCGGTCACGACGCGGAGCGCGCCCCCCTGCCGCGCTCCGTCGAGGCCGATGCGTCCGGCGATGGCGCGGGCGGTGGCGGCGTGGTCGCCGGTGATCATCTTCACCTCGATGCCGGCTCGGCGGCATTCGGCCACGGCGGCGACGGCCTCCTCGCGGGGCGGGTCGATCATGCCTTGGAGGCCGAGGAAGGTGAACCCCCCGGCGACGTGGCGATGGCCGAGATCGCCGTCCACGTCGTCGGCGCGGCGCCGGGCGAAGGCGAGGACGCGCAGACCCTCTCCGGCCATGGACTCGACCGTCTCGCGGACGGCGCCGAGGTCGAGAGGCAGGCTCTCCCCGTCCGGCCCGAGGGCGTCGTCGCAGCGCTCCAGCAGCCTTTCGACGGCGCCGACCTTGTAGATCGTCCTGCCCTCCCCCGTCCCGTGCAGGGTGGCGCGGAACATGTTCTCGGATTCGAAGGGGATCATGTCGAGCCGGGGTGCGCGCCGATGGGCCTCGGCGGGGGAAAGGCCGGCCTTGGCGGCGGCGACGAGCATGGCGCCTTCGGTGGGATCCCCGTCGACGGCGGGGCGGCCGTCCTTGACGACGACGCGGGAGTCGTTGCACAGCGCCCCGGCGAGGAGGCATTCGATCAGGGCAGGATGACGATCCGGGGCGACGGGTTCGCCGTCGAGGAGCAGGTCGCCCTCGGACCCGTAGCCGTTTCCGGTGACTTCGTAATCCCGTCCCCCCGCGTGGACCCGCTGCACCGTCATCTGGTTCTCGGTGAGGGTGCCGGTCTTGTCGGAGCAGATCACAGTGGTGCTGCCGAGGGTCTCCACCGCGGGGAGCTTGCGGATCACGGCGCGGCGCTTCGCCATGCGGCTGACGCCGATGGCGAGGACGACGGTCACCGCGGCGGGCAGGCCCTCGGGAATGGCGCCCACGGCGATGGCCACGGCGACCTTGAACATCTCGACGGCCTCCTCCCCGCGCCACATGCCGAGGGCGAAGGCGAGGGCGGCGACGCCGAGGATGGCCCAGAGAAGGAGCCGGCTGAAGGCGGCGATCTTGCGGGTGAGCGGGGTGTCGATCTCGACCGACTCCGAGATGAGCCGGGCGATGCGCCCGGTCTCGGTGCGGTCGCCCGTGTCGAAGACGACGCCCTCGCCGCGGCCGTGGGTGACCAAGGTGCCGGCGAAGGCGAGGTTTTTGCGGTCGCCGAGCAGGGTGTCCGCCGGCAGCGGGTCGGCGTGCTTGTCCACGGGCAGGGACTCGCCGGTGAGGGGGGCCTCGTCGATCTGGAGGCCCTTGGTCCGGATCAGGCGCAGATCGGCGGGGACGAGGTCGCCTGCCTGCATCAGGACGAGGTCGCCGGGGACGAGATCTCGCGAGGGGATGCGCCGCCGCTTGCCCCCGCGCTTCACCGAGGCCTCGGTGACGATCATGCGGCCGAGGGACTCGATGGCCTTGCCCGCCTTGGATTCCTGGATGAAGCCGACCACGGCGTTGACGACGACGACGGCGGCGATGACGCCGCAATCCACCCATTCCCGGAAGAAGGCGGTGATGATCGTCCCGGCGATGAGGATGTAGACGAGGGGCTGGTTGAGCTGCTGGAGAAAGCGCCGCCACGCCGGAGGTCCGCCGCGGGCGGAGACGGCGTTGGGGCCGTGCTGGGCGAGGCGGGCGCTCGCCTCCTCCCGGGAAAGGCCGCGGGCGGGATCGGCGCCGAGCCGCTGGAGGGCCTCGTCCGCGGCGAGACGATGCCAGTCGCCGGCGCGGTCGTCGGAGTCCGAGGAGTCGGATCGGAGGGGCATGTCGGTCCGTTTCTGGCAAAGTTAGTCGGTCCGACGGACGACGAGGACGGGTCGTCGGCTCTCGGAGAGGACGGCCTGAGCGACGGATCCGAGCAGGGCGCGGGCCACGCCGGAGCGCCCCCGCGAACCGAGGCAGATGGCGTCCGCCTCGAAGCGCTCGGCGAGGTCGACGATCTCCTTGGCGGCGGAGCGCCCCTGCCGGACCACCGTCTCGCAGCGGAGCCCGCGGTCGCCGGCTAGCGGCGGGACGAGGGCCGCCAACTGCCGCTGCGCCTCGGCCTCTCCGGGTCCCAGGGGCTCGGCGACGTGGACGAGGCAGAGCGTCCCCCCCGGGGAGGCGAGGGCGCAGGCGTAGGCGATGGCGTCGTTGCCCGCGTCGGAGAGATCGGTGGCGACGAGGACCCGGTCGAAGGACGGCGGCGGGGCCGGCTCCGCCCTCGCTGCCTCGAGGGGGACGGTGGCCACGGCCATGGGGGCGTGGCGGAGCACGCCCGTGGAGACGGATTCGTCGAAGAGACGGGAGAAAATGCCTTTTGCCCGCGTTCCGACGACGAGCAGGTCCGTCTCCGCATCTTCCGCCAGATCGACGAGGGGCCAGTCCGTCCGGCCCCAGCACGGTCTGACGCGAACGGTGGCGGACAGGTCGCCGAGGAGCCGGGCCACGCGGCTGCGCAGTTCGGTTTCGAGCAGGTCTTGGAACTGGATGGGGCTTCCGGCCCCGGGGGCGGGCGCATTGGCCGCGCCGCGGCGGGAAGCCTCGCCGGGCACCCAGTTGAGGTGGGCCACGGTGATCTCGCAGGGGCCGATCTCGGCAAGCCCCTTGACCCAGAGCAAGGGTGCGTCCAGCGAGGAGGCCAGGTCCGCCGCGACGAAGACGCGGAGCGGCCGTCCGCCGGAGAGCCATTCCTCGACGAAGGAGGGATCGCGCAGCACGAGACAGGGGACCGAGGCGGCCCTGACGACCCGTTCGGCCACGCTGCCGAAGAACCAGCGGGCCGGCAGGGTGCGCTTGCGGTGCGAGGCCATCACCACGAGGCGGGCGGAGCTCCGCTCGGCGAAGTCCGCGATGCTCCGGTAGGCCGACCCTTCCAGCAGCTCCTCCTCCACCTCGGCCCCGCCTCGGCGCAGGCGCTCGGCCTCGGCGCGGAGGCCTTCCCGGGCGGCGGCGCGCAAGGGGGCGAGGAGAAGCTCTTCGGAGACGGCGGGCGGATCGAACACGTGGACGAGCCGCAGGGGCGCGCCCGATCTGGCGGCGAGGACGACGGCGGCATCGGCGGCGGCGGTCGCCGCGTCGGAGAAATCGGTGGCGCAAACGAAGGGGCGGGTCATGGCGGGCGTGGGTGGAGGGGCTCTTTCGACTTCGTCCTTCGCGGGACTTCCTGCGCCTACAGAAAGCCAGATGCCGGGCGGCTCAAGTCCTTTCCCCGGCCGAATGACGCAGCGGCGGCGCTGGCGGACCGGAGCGCGGTCGGCGGGGCGTTTCGCCGCTTGTCATGCCCCCCGACATCGCGCACACTGCGCGGCAGCATGGAGTCGCACGAAGTTCTCAAGGAGGCATTCGACAGCCCTGCCGCCGGTCCCAAGGAGATCGCCGCGGCGCTCGGCGTCTCCCTCTCGCTCGTCTACAAATGGGCCCAGCCGCCCGACGGGCAGGGATCGGGCAGCCGCAATCCGCTCGACCGCGTCGCCACCATCGTCGAGCTGACCCGCCATCCCGGCATCGCCGAATGGCTCTGCCAGCAGGCGGGCGGCTACTTCGTCAGGAACCCGAAGGTCTGCCCCACCCGGGGATACTCCGTCGTGCCGGCGACGCATCAGATCGTGCAGCAGTTCGCCGGCCTGCTCGACGCCGTCGCGCGCGCCGCACAGGACAACGAGATCTCCGCCGAGGAGTCGGTGGAGATCCGCCGGGTCTGGGACAAACTGAAGTCCTACTGCGAGGGCTTCGTCCGCTGCTGCGAGGAATCCGACCTCGAACCGGTTCAGCGCGAGCTGGAGGTGCGCCCATGACCGCCTGCGCCCCCGGCGACGCCCCGCCCCGCAGTTGGGCGGAGGTCGACCTCGCCGCGATCCGGCACAACGCCTCGCTCTGCCGCGCCTTGGCGGGGCCGGGCTGCGGGATCATGGCCGTCGTCAAGGCCAACGCCTACGGCCACGGCATCGGCGAGGTGGCCGCCGCCCTGCTCGGATCGGTGGAGTGGTTCGGCGTGGCGAACCTGCGCGAGGCGCTGCGCCTGCGCGAGGCGACGCAGGGACGCGCCGAGCGGATCCTGCTCCTCGGCCCGGCCCTTCCCGGCGAAGTCGAGGGCATCGTCGCCGCCGGCGTTTCCGCCTCGGTCTCCCTGCCCGAGGAGGTGGAGGCCTTTTGCGCCGCCGCCGCCCGCGTCGGCCGGCCCGCCCGCCTCCACGCCGTCGTCGACACCGGCATGGGCCGCATCGGCTGCCTGCCGGAGCGCCTCGCCGCCTTCGTCGAACGCATCCGCGCCGCCCCGCACTGCCTCCTCGAGGGCATCGCCTCGCATTTCCCTTCCGCCGACGAGGACGCGAACTACACCCGCGACCAGATCCGGCGCTTCCGCGCGCTCGCGGCGCCTCTCGCCTCCGGCGCGGAATGCCTGGTCCATCTCGCCAACAGCGCCGGCCTGGTCGCTTACCCGGGCGAACTGCCCTTCGCCACCCTCGCGCGTCCCGGCCTCGCCCTCTATGGCGTCTCGCCGCTCCCCGGGGCGGCGCCGGACCTGCGCCCGGCGCTGACATGGAAAACCCGCGTCAGCCTCGTCCGCGAGGTGCCCCGGGGAACGGGCATCAGCTACGGGCGCACCTGCACCACCACGCGTCCGTCCCGCGTCGCGACCCTGGCGGCGGGCTACGGCGACGGCTATCCGCGCCACCTCTCCGGCGCCGGCGCCGCGGTGCTCGTCGGAGGCCGGCGCTGCCCCCTGCTCGGCCGGGTGACGATGGATCAAATCGTCGTCGACGCCACCGACGCGGGACCCGTGGCCCGGGGGGACGAGGCCGTGCTGATGGGGCGGCAGGGCGGCGAGGAGATCCCCGCCGCCGAACTGGCGGCCAAGGCGGGGAGCATCCCGTGGGAGATCCTCACCGGCATCTCCGCCCGCGTCCTGCGCACCTACGGCTGAGCGCCCCACCCGCGCGGAAGGCCGCCCCCGCGCAGATTGGCCCTTGAGACCTCCGCCTTTTCCATCAAAAGTAGCCCGATTCCTCCCCGCCCTCCCGTGAACTGGATCTCCCTCGCGCTCCGCAACCTCCTCCGCAACGCCCGCCGCTCCATCACCACGGTCGCGGCGGTGGCGCTCGGCTACGCGGCGGTCAACATCCTCGCCGGTTTCACCGCCTACATGTTCGCCAGCATCGAGGACGCCCACATCTACGAACAGATCAACGGCCACGCCCAGATCTGGAAAAAGGACGCCCGCGGCTACGGCGGCGGCGACCCCGGCGCCTACCTCATCCCCAAGGAGGACTTCGAGGCGATCCAGGCCTTCGCCACCGAGGACCCCCGCATCCTCCTCGCCGCCGGCATGCTGGAGGTCCAGGGCAACCTCGACTACGACGGCGCCCCCGGCTTCTTCGTCGGCCAGGCCATGGTCCCGGAGGAGAAGGACGCCATCCACGGTCGCTCCACCGCCTTGCGCAGCGCCGACGGCAGCACCTACGAAGGGCAGCCCATCACCCGGGAGACTCCGACCGGCATCTCCGTGAGCAGCGGCATGGCCGAAAACCTCGGGCTGACGGTCGGCGAGGACGTCATCCTCATGGCCGCCTCCATGGCCGGGCAGATGAACGCCCTCGACGCCACCGTCCTGCAGATCGCCGACACCGCCTCGGAGGCGCTCAACAACCGCTTCGTCTTCATGCCGCTGGAGCTGGCCCAAAGCCTCTACGACACCGAGGGCGTCAGCTGCGCGCGCCTCCTCCTCGAAAGCAACGAAGACACCGACGCCGTCGTCGCCGCGCTGCGCGAGCGCTTTCCCGAATCGGACTGGGAGGTCATCCCCTGGTACGAAGTCTCGAAACTCTCCCTGCGCACCAAGCGCATGTTCGACATCATCTTCGGGCTCGTCTTCGCCATCATCGCCACCATCGTGACGATGTCGGTGCTGAACACCATCGGCATGGCCGTGGTGGAGCGCACCAAGGAGATCGGCACCCTGCGCGCCCTCGGCCTGAAGCGTCCCGGCGTGGTGAAGCTCTTCGGCATCGAGAGCGCCCTCCTCGGCATCATCGGGGCCACGGTCGGGCTCCTCCTCACCCTGCTCTTCGCCTTCGTCGTCGGCGCCGCCGAGCCCACTTGGGAGCCGCCCGTGACCGCCCGCGAGATCGTCTGGGAGATCCGCGTGCTCCCCGCCACCCTGCTGGCCACCTTCCTCCTCCTCGTCCTCTTCACCGCCCTCGCCGCCATCGCCCCGGCGCGCCGCGCCGCCAAGCAGAGCATCGTCGATTCCCTCGGGCACGTGTGAGGGGAGGCGACGGCCCGGGAGGGACGGGGCCGCCCTACGCTCGGCTTGCTTGAGGCGTCCGAAGGTTCCGGAACGGCCTCTTGCGGGGGGAAGGGGCGAAAAGGAGTTCGACGCCCCTGTGGAGGTGGGATCTCGGGCCGCTTCGGGCGGCTCCTGTCCTCAAGGCTCCGGCTTTGTCGGAGGTGTCCGGCTCTCCGGAGCGGATTCGCCGACGGTCGGGGGGCGGGCTTCCGTCTCATACGGGTTAATGGCTTGATTCGGCATCACGGGCGAAGGGCAGGCCTCGCCGAATGTGGCATGGGCTTCC
>CAYMMC010000123.1:7775-7992 GCA_964391125.1 uncultured Akkermansia sp. | reverse complement strand
AAGGCTGCCAGCGCCCAGAAAAGGGGGGCCTGATGGCGGGCGGGGGCTTTCCACGAGCGATGCGCGATCAGGACGAGCGCCGGCAGGAGCATCCAGCAGTCGAGGGCCAGGCGCGTGCCGCTCGTGGTCGCGCCGAACGCGAGCGGAGCGAAGAGGATCGCCCCGGCGGCCACCCAGAGGGCGATGCGCTCTCCTCTTGAGCGGTGTGATGTGCTGC
>CAYMMC010000123.1:0-7765 GCA_964391125.1 uncultured Akkermansia sp. | reverse complement strand
ACACGGCGTTGCGGCGACAGTATGCAGGACGGGCGGCTCCCGTTCAAGAAAAACGTCCGCTCGGATTCTCGCGGGGCATTGGCGCGGGCTTGGCGCCCGCCTCCGTTTCGTCCTTGGGGCGGGGCTGGGACGCTGCCGTCGCCGCTTCGGTCTTCTCCGTGCTTTCGGGATCGTGCCCCTCGGGGGCGTGCCTCTTCTCGTCCCTGTCCGATCCGTAGCTACCGTAGGCGCCGTCGTAGCCGCCGCCTCCGGCGAAGGAGTAGTAATATCCGTAGGCCCGCCTCGTCCGCGTGGCCGGAAGCTGGTTCGCGATGAGGCCGGATGGGGTGGTGTGGTTCGCGTCGAGGTATTTGAGAGCGCGGAAGAGAGCCCGCCGGGGCGTCTTGCCGATGTGATAGACGACGAGGACGGATTGCACTTGCTTGGCGATGGCGAGAGAGTCGCTCACCAGCACGAGGGGGGCGGAATCGAAGATGATGCGGTCGAAGTACTTCTCCACCGACGCCATGAAGCGTTCCAGATTCCGGCTGGAGAGGAGCTCCGCCGGGTTGGGGGAGCGGGTGCCCGCCGGCAGGAAAAAGAGATTTTCCACGGGTGTCCGTTTCAGAGCCTCTTTGAGGGTCGCCTTGCCGGAGAGGAAGTCCGAGAGACCGCTCTCCTTCGCGGAGCTGCCGAAGACCCCATGAAGAACGGAGCGCCTGAGGTCCGCGTCCACGACGAGGGTTCGGTCGCCTTGGTTTGCGAAGGCGACCGCCAAGTTCGCCGAAATCCAGCTTTTCCCTTCGGAGGCGAGCGAGCTGGTGATCAGGAAGGTTTTCCGCTCCGTGCTGTCCCCCAGGTAGGTCAGGCCCGCCCGAAGCGTTCTCACCGCTTCGGATTGCTGGGAATTGGGATCCTGGGCGAGGACGAGGTCGCGCTCCGCCTTTCGGTTCTTGGTTTTCTTGTCGCCCCGCTTCAGCGGGACCGCCCCGACGACGGGGATGGCGGTCAGCGCTTCGAGGTCGGCCACCGTCCGGATGCTCGGGTCGATCAGACCGAGGATGAAGACGATGGCGATCCCCAAGCCGAGCCCGAGGATGGTGTATTTCTTGAGCAGAGAGCTCCGGTTGGGCTCGGATGCCCAGCTCGGCAGGGTGGGGAGCTGGACCACGGCGAACTGCTTCGCCAGGAAGCCGCGCGAGACGGCCCCCTCCTTCAGTTTCATCGTGAGGTTCTGAAGAACCGTCTCTTCGGTTTGCAGCTCCTTTTTCAAAAGGTTGGCCCGGGCATCGACCGTCTTTTGCTGGGATTCGATGATTTCGGCCTGGGCGGCGTTCTCGGCGACCTTGAAGTTCGCATCCCAGAACTTCCGTTCGTCGGGCGACGATTCCAAGACCTTCTCCAGCTCGTCCGAAAAGCGGCTCTTGAGGATGCTGAGAAGCTCCTTGGCCTCGATGTACTTGGGCCAGCGCGGAAGGTAGCGCGTCTCCAGCTGGATCAGTTGCTGTTCCGCCGCGGCGATTTCGCCGTTCAGGCGGACACATTGGTTGTAGCGGTTCAGGGAGCGCTCGATCGCGAGGATCCGGTTCTTCACCTCGTCGGATTGCTCCAGGATGTACTCGAAGGCGTAGCTCTCGCTGATGCCGATGTTCTCCTGGGACATGCGCTCGTATTCGGCGAGCAGCACCTGCAGGACGTCCCTGGCGACCTCCGGGCTGGTGTGCTTGGCATGGAGGTCCACGAGCGTGGTCTGGGTCCGCCAGCGCACGTTCACCCAGTTGTGCATCATGCCGGAGAGGCTGCCGGGCGCGGGCGCGGTCCCCGTAGGTTCCGCCTTCTCCTTTTTCTTGGAAAACGCCTGCCAAGGCATGACCCATTCCTTGCGTTGGGGGGTCACCTCGGCGCGGTTCGCGAAGAGGTTGCTGCGCGCGGCGGCTTCGTAAAGGGCGGGAAGCCGGAATTTCTCGACCATGTCGGCGATCGCGCCGGCGCCGCCGAGCTGCAGCTTTGACTCCTCGTCGATGTCGGCGGCTTCGCGTTGGATCCGCTTCACTTCGATCACCGCCCACGATTGGTAGACCGGCGGAGTGATCGTGTAGTCGTAGAAGCCATAGAAAAGCCCCAGCAGGGCGGTGAGGATCAGCACCCAGAAATGCCGCAGGTACCTGTGGATGAAGTCCCGGAAGGATCGGTTGAGAAGGGGTTTCGAGGCGTTGCGGCCGTATCCGTAGCCATACCCATAGCCGTATCCGTAGCCACCTTCGCCTCCGGCCCCTCCCGGACCGTAGGCGTTTTTGGCGCTGTAGCTGGGCCGGGTGATCTTGCGTCGGCGGGGTTCGGCCTCTTCGTTCGGCTCGGAGGGGAAATGGTCGGGATGAGGCGGCATGGGAAATGGAAACGGAAGAAGTCGGCTTTGGGTGCTTGTCGACGAAGGGGCGGGGACGACGAGTGTCAAAAGACGCTCTCGGGCACGAACACCGTGTCCCCGGCGAAAATGCGGAAGCCCTCCGACGAGTCGCCCTTTCTCATCTTGTCGACGTCCACCATGATGGTTTGCGCCGTTCCGTCGGGATTCTCCCGGCGCACGCGAACCCGGGAGGGACGTGCGAGACGCGAGAACCCGCCCGAGAGGGCGATCACTTCGAGAATGTCGGAGCCGCCATCGAGCGGCACTTCGACGGCGCCGGTGCGCCCCACCTCGCCCATCACGACGACCCGTCCCATGGCTGGCTGGGCCAGCACGGAAACTGCCGTTTCGGTTTCCGTGGGCCGGATCGGGACCACGATGATGTCGCCGTCCTCCAGAGGGAGGCTCTGCTGCCGGCCGAGATCGGCGTTGATCGCGTCCAGGGAATCTCCCTTGCTGCGCTGGATGGTGACGCGGGAGAGGTTCGCCATCTCGCTCGTGCCGCCTACCGAAGCCACCGCCCTACCCAAGGTGATCCCCTGACCGGGGTCGAAGTTCACTGGCCCTTGTCTGTGGACCGCTCCGTAGACGAAGACCGAGTTCTGTTGGCGGTCGGTCATCGTCACCGACACCTCGGCCTTCCGGATGAAGTCCTGCTCGAGCCGTTGCTTGATCTCAAGGGAGAGCTCGTCGAGGGTCAGATTCGCGGCGGGAACCTTGCCGAGGAGCGGGTAGTTGATTTTGCCGTCCTCGCCGATCCGAAACGCCCCGGAGACGGTGGGTTCGCCAAGCACCGCGACGGCCACCGAATCTCCGTTTCGCAGCGTCTGTCCAGGCAGAAGTTGCCGCGGCATGGGGAGGGGCTCCACGGGAGTGGCGACGGCTGCGGTCCCATCCGTTCCGGCGCTTGCCCCCTCTTGTCCGAAAGCGGGGTGGGGGAGGATGGCGCCCGAGAGAGCCAGCATCAAAGTGGTCCAGAGAGACGGCAGCGTTCTGGTGAGATTCATGGCAGGTCGATGCAGCGGGCTTGATGCGTCGTGCAACACGCTGTTTCGCTTGGCCGGAGCGAGGTCGGAGTGGCGCAGCATGGTCAAACAAGGGCGGAGACGAGTTTGTCGTCGCGGGACGAACGAATAAGCCACCCCATCGGTCGTTTGCAATCGCTTAATAAAACTTGCGAAACCTTTTACAAAACGGAGGGCAGCCATCGGAAAGGATGGGGTGCAACAAGGGATGCCGCGTGGTCTTCGCATTGCTTCTGAATAGTTGATGCCCCGCACCAGGATCGGATGTCTGCCTTTTGTTCCGGCGCCTGCCGTTTCGATTCGATTTAGGTGGGTTGTGGGATCGCCCCCGGGCGGGCGGGCCGGTCCATGAGCCGGCCGCAGATCAGGAGCACGCCCACGGCCAGCCCGAAGGCGAGGAATCCGACCAAGTTGTGGAGCTGGTCGAAGGTCGCCTGGCCTTCGCTGACGAAGATCCAGGTGAGGGCCGTCGCCCGTAGGGCGTTGGCGCCGAATCCGACGATCATGGCGAGAAGCACGAGGAGGATCCTGCCTTTCCACTTCAACAGGAGGAACTCCCCGACGAAAAGTCCGGCCATGAGCAGGCTCTGAAAGGAGCGGATGCCGCTGCAGCCTTCGTCGATCTCGACCACGCGCCCCTCCGAGATCAGGGCCGACCCGGAGAGCTCCACTGGAATGCCGATCGCTCTCGAGAGCGGTGCGGAGACCGAGAGCAGAGCGTCGGTGAGCTCTCCGACGATGCGGTTTTCCACTCCGGCTGGCCAAGGACATGCCGTGGCGGCAAAGAGGATCAGCGGCAGGTAGGCGAGGCTCGCCCTCGGCCCCCGGACGTGGAGGAGAACGGCGACGGTGGCGAGGCACACGACGAAGGTGTGCAGGATCAACGGGACCCGCCAAATCGGATCGAACCGTTCGAGGATGCGGATAAAAACGAGGGTCGCGAAGAGAAGGGCCAGGCCCGTGAATGCGATGGAGAGGAGGACGGGAGACGCCTTCGGGGGGAGGAAGCTCTTGCCGCCTTTCCAGCGCTGCCAGAAGAACCAGCAGGCGAGGGGGGGGACGATCCAGCCGTAGTCGTAGTATTGGCTGTGGATCCAGGTGGGATGGAGGGCCCAGTAGAGTTGCGCCCAAATGGCTGCGAGAAAAAGCGGGGCGCCGAACGACGTTGCCGCGGGGCAGGGCTTCTCGACGGGGCTGGACGCCTCGGAAGAGAGGGGGGCGCTGTCGCTTTCCGCGCTCATTGGACGCTTGGCTCGGGCTCGGCGGGCGCTGCCGTGTCGGTGGGTGGCGCTGGAGAAAGCGGGGCGGCGCCAGGAGCCGTCTCCGGTGCCTTCTCCTCCTCCTGCTTTTCGGGAATGAGCAGGCGCCGTTCGGCGAGAGTCAGGCCTTCCAGGGGAATCTGGCTCCTTTGCGCTTCGGCCTCTTCCGTGCGGCCTGCCTTCTCCAGAGCGAGGGCTCGAATCGCGCGGTCGGCCACCGAGGCTCGCTGCCAAGCCTCCGGCTCCGCCGGAAGGGCGGCGAGAGCGCCTGCAGGGTCGCCTTTGAGAATGAGACCCAGAGCGAGCGTCGTACGAAAGCTGAGGCTTTCCGGAATCCTTTCGACGAGCTGGGCGGCTTGCGTGGTGGACTCGTCCAGCTTCCGGCCAAGGAGCAGGTTTAGGTAGGCTAGGTTGTTCAAGAGGAGAACGTTGTCCGATTCCCGGACGGCGAGGGCTTCGGTGAGATGAAGGAGGTCCTCGAGGCGGTTGTTTTCCGTGAGGTGGATCATCGGGGCGACCGCATCGGCCGCCGGAGGCAGGATCCCCGTGGGATGTGTCGGGGCCTTCAGAATCGCCCGGGTGGCTAGATCGATCCGGCCCGCTTGGGAGGCGACCTCGAAGATCCGCAGGAATTCGTTGCGATGGGCCGTGGTCTCGGCCACCTTGAACGCCTGTTCCCAGGCATTGGACTCCGCCGTCCTCTCCTGCTTCAGTCGGGAGAGCTGGGCTCGGGCCAGCCAGATGGTGATTGCCTCGATCGCGTGGGGCGGCTGCGACAGCCACGCTTCCGCTTCCTCGATCTTTCCGGTCCGAATCAGGGCGCCGAAGCGCTGCTGGTAGAGGTCGGGGGAGCTGAGGCTGCGCTCTTCGGTCAGGAATTCCAGGATGTCCTCGTCATGGCCGATCCGGGCGAGCCAAGTGGCGAGTTGGCTCGGAGCGGCGTCGCTCAGCTCGGCGATCGCCTTTTCGACGACGGTGCGCCGCTCGGCCGGCGACTTCGCGGAGGCGAGGGCCAGCGATGCGCCCGCGAAATATCCGGCGGGAGTCCCCGTCTCCATCCCGCCGATGCGGCCACCGAGATCGCCCAGCAGATCCGGCCGGATCCGGGCGGGATCGATGAAGGCGAGGAGCTGGAAGGCGGCGCGGGCGATCTCGTCGATCTCGTCCACGCCGGCCAGTTCGGCGATGATGCGCTGGCCCCGTTCGAGCTGCTCCGGCTCGGCCGATGGCTGCACCAGCAGCGAAGCGAGGAGGAGGAGGAGCTGTCGGTCCCGCTGCTTTCCGATCTCCGCCTCGAGGATCTCCTTGGCGCTGTCGAAGGCGTTCCGCTTGGTGAGGAACTGAACGCGGAGGATGACGAACTCCCGGTGTTGCCGGACCTCCGTTGGGAGGAGGTTGTAGAGCCGCGCGAAGCCAACGTGGTCCTCGGCCTGCTGGAGGATGCTGAGGACGTACAATTTGTCTTCTTGCGTCGCCTTCGGATGAAGGAAAAGGGTATTGGCGTAGTCCAAGGTCCGGATGGCGCGCGAGTTGAAGGCGGATCTCGCCACCATCCTCAGCGCCTCGATCGACTCGGGATTCAACTGGCGGGCGACGAGAGCATGCTGGTAGGCCTTCTCCCATTCGGCGCCCTCGGCGTAGGAGTGAGCTTTCCTCAAGTTGTGGGCGGAGCGCCACGATCGGGTGTGTTCGGCGATGGGGTCCCGTAGGAAGTAGAGTCCGGTCGCTGCGAGCAGCGGAATCGCGCAGAGTCCGGCGAGACGGAAGGTCTTTTTCTTGTCGCGGATCCAAGGCATGTTGTCAAAGCTCCATGAGCCGTAGGCGTTCGAGGACGTGGGCGGCGAAGTAGGCGCGGGCCGACTCGGTCGAGTCGAAGCCGTGCAACCCGCCCATGACGAGGCGCGCAGGCGGTGGCGGAATCGTCGCCAGAGCGGCCTGGAGCCGTTTCAGGTGGATGGCCGATCCATACTCGATGGGATGGTCGGGGTGGATCCAGACCAGTTTGAAGATGTGGCGAGTGTCGCCCGAGTCGGGAGCCGAGACGAGGAGGGTCTGGAGGAGCGCGGTCTGACCGTCGACCTGGACAAGTTCGTCGGCTGCCCGGGCGGTCACGACCGCGCCCGTCGAAGCCATGCAGCGCTCGGGGGGATGGTTGAAGAGATCGAAGAAAAAGCGGGGGCTTCTTCCGTCGTACTCAAGGTAGAGCACTTCCATGCCCCGTGGCTCGGTCCGGTCCAGGATGGCGAGTCGGCGACCGCGGTCGTAGGTGAGGTAGCCGACCTGTTGCTCTTCGATGGGCAGGTTTTGGACGGAGACCGAGTTGCCTTCGGGAGGCAGCCAGAACAGGCTTTCCCGGTAGAGTCCGAGTTGCTCCGCCGTCTGTCCCGAGGATTGCCAGCCAGCGGAGATCAACTCCGATCCGACGACGAGGGAGCTGGCAAGCGCAAGGGCTGGGATAGCAGATGAAAACTGCATCGTGCAAAGAAGAGGGAGGAAGAAAGCGGCGGCGCGGCCTAGCGTCGCTTTTTTCATCGACCTGTCAAGTTAGATCGACCTCTTCAACTAGGTATAGGCACTCTTCCGGTCGAAGGTCGACAGAAGGACGAAGCCCGTGAATGAAAGCTGGCTCCCGCAGATCTCGGAATTACGTATTTATACGTATTGCTTGTCTCGGGATTGCATAGGGTTGCCTATTCGGCGCCGCATAGAGATGCGGCCTTTCGACAAAAAACCGATTTGTCTATGGAAATTATAGAGGTGTTCTCCGCCGAGGCCTCTTGGCTCTCTTTATCGTAAACCTTCACCGGCCTTCGTTCCGCTCGGCCCTCCGGGCTGCCAGGGGGCGCTGCCCGCCGGGACGGGGATCGGGAAGGCCCGCCACGAGGAGCGCAGCTCGAGCATCCAACTGCTCGCGTGGACTTCGTCGCCCGCATGGGCGAAGATGTCGCCGGGTGGCATACTCGTTAGCCGGCCATCAGCTTCAGGCGTGTTGACGCAGAGGTGGTAGTTGAAGCCGACCGCGGCGGACCAGGGCTTGTCGGAGATGGTCGCGTTGCCGTAGTCGGCCGCCTGAATGGCTGAGCGGGAGGCGACGA
>CAYMMC010000122.1:0-8001 GCA_964391125.1 uncultured Akkermansia sp. | reverse complement strand
CGAATCCAAAGCGCCGGGAACCGGCGCACTCCAAAACGCTCCCGATTTCCCGTGACCCACGACCTCCCAGCATGAAACCACCTGCCCCCCTTCTCCTCGCCGCCCTGCTCCTGCTCGGCGCCGCGCCTTCCCACGCCGCCGTCGGCAGCGCCGAGACCGGCGACGTCACGGTGGACTCGCGCACCGTCCGCCCCGGCGTGACCGTCGGCCCCACCCTCTCCCGCGCCACGGGCAAGAGCGTCCAACTGACCTCGAAGAAGGCGCGGCCCGTGAAGGGCTTCGCGGCGCTGGCCAACCAAGGCAAGCGGCCCGCCGTGCTGGCGGCGCGGGCGAAGCGCGGCAACCGCTTCTTCAAGGTGGCCTACTTCGCGCCGGGCAACGACACCGCCAAGCTGCTCTCGGGCGGCTACCGCACGGGCGAGCTGGCGGACGGAGGCGCGAAGGCCTCGATCCGGGTCTCGGTGAAGCCGGTCAAAGGGAAGCTGGCGAAGAAGAAGGGCGGGCGGACCGTCTATCTCAAGAAGAAGCTGAGCCTGCCGGTGACGGTGTGGTCGGTTTCGGGACCGGGAAGCGACGCGGCGACGATCCGGGCGAGAGTGAAGTAGGGCGAGAGAAGCAGAGAAGCAAAGAGGTGGAGGAGAACGAGGACGCCTGACCGAGGTCAGTGACCTCTGCCCCAGCCACCCGGCTTGACGGGCACGGCGGAAGAGGTGGCGGAAGCGGCGACGCTTCCGGGCGTCGGTCCTGTTTCGGTGGAAGAGTCGCCTCTTCCGCAACGGCCTGGGCTGATTTGGCTCTTCATGGGGACTCGGCAGAACCCCTCGGCTTTGCTGGAATGAACCACTAACCTCCTCTTCGGACAAGATGCGCAACAGATCTCTGTAGTCTGAGTTCACTGGGATCGCCGCCTTGCCTCCTCCATGCCTCCACCGCAAGCTCCCAGGCGGCATCGAGCCGCTTCGCGAAAGGCTCCGCCTGCCATTGCCGGAGACGGAAGCGCCGCATCTCGTCGGGGCTCTCGCACTTGCGTCCCGTCCGATGGGAGCGGTCTGTCGCGGGTTGGGGCATCCGGGATGCCTACCTCCGATCCCGGCGCCGCACAATCCCCGCATTCCAGGATTGCGCCGCCGTCCGATCTCCCGTAAAACCTCCCTGTGCTCGAACTCAAGGACATCCGCTTCGCGATCCAAAAGGGCAAGGACGAGGTCGCCCTCCTCGACCAGATCGACCTGCGCGTCCCCACGGGCCACTTCATGGCCATCGTCGGGCCTTCGGGCTGCGGCAAGTCCACCCTGCTGAAGCTGATCGCGGGGATCAACCAGGAAACCTCGGGCAGCATCCTCTGGCACGGCCGCGACCTCTCCGAGGAGGGCGACCTGGAGGCCTCCGAGGTCGGCTACGTGCCGCAGTTCTCCATCGCCTACGAAGCGCTCACGGTGGCGGAGAGCGTGGCGGCCGCCGCGAGGCTCCGCGCCGCGACGGAGAGCCGGAAGGCCTTCCGCGGCCTCGTCGCCAGGGTCCTCGCCTCGACCGGTCTCGACGCCCTCCGCGACCGCCCCGTGCGGGTGCTCTCCGGCGGGCAGCGCCGCCGCCTCTCCCTCGCCCTCGAGCTGGTCACCGAGCCCGTCCTGCTGCTCTGCGACGAGGTCACCAGCGGACTCGATCCGCGCAGCGAGCAGGAGGTCGTCGAGCTGATGCACCGGCTCAGCCGGCACGAGCACCGCCTCGTCGTCAACGTCACCCACAGCCTCGCGAACCTCGACCTCTACGACTCCATCCTCGTCCTCGACGCCGGCCGCGTCGTCTACCACGGTCCGCCCCGGGCGCTGGAGCACTATTTTTCGGTCGAAAAGGCGGAGGACGTCTACCTCCGCCTCGCCGGGCGCAAGGCGGAGGACTGGGCCGCGAGCTGGTCGAAGCACCGCGAGGCCTACGACGCCGCGCTCCCTCCGTCCCCGCCGCCGCCACCGACGGACGGCGTCTCGACGACCACGCCGGGCGCCGCGGCGCAGTTCCTCGCCCTCTTTCTGCGGCGATGGAAGCTTTTCTTCCGCGACAAGGGACAAATCTTCCTGCAACTCGCCATCCTCGCGGTCTTCCCCCTCCTCGTCGCCGTCTTCGAACTCGACGGGGTCGAGCAGACGAGGCGGCTCTCCGAATCGCTCCCCTCGAACCTCGGCGAGCACGAGGCCGAGCGCGAGGCCATGACCTTCAACCTCAACCTCGGGGGCCTCGTCTCGGGGCTGGTCATGTTCCAAGTCATCCTCCTCACCCTGATGGGCTCGAACAACTCCGCCCGCGAGATCGCGGGGGAGCGCTCCATCTTCGAGAAGGAGAAGCTCGGCGGCCTGCGTCCCTCGGCCTACCTCGCCAGCAAGGTCGCCTTCCTCTCCGTGCTGGTGCTGCTCCAGTCCCTCTGGATGACGGTCTTCGTGCAGAGCATCTGCGAAATCCCCTCGCGCTCGATGGGGGCGCACTTCCTCCTCCTGCTCCTCGTCAACGGGGCCATGACCTCGATCTGCCTCGGCATCTCCTCCCTCGCCCGCACCGCCGACCAGGCCTCGCTGCTGAGCATCTACCTCGTCGGCTTCCAGCTCCCGCTCTCCGGCGCGGTCCTCGCCCTGCCGGATTGGGCGGGCTGGCTGACGCGGCCCTTCGTCTCCGCCTACTGGAGCTGGGCGGGGATCATGGACGGGATGGAGAAGGACTACCTCCGCTACATCCGCGAAGTCACCGACACCTGGCTGGCGCCGATGTCGCCGAGCCTCCTCGTCCTCCTCGCCCACATCGCCGCCGGGCTCCTCGTCGCCTACGTCGGGGCCAAGCGCCCCAAGTGGGAAGGGTGACCCGCGCGCCTCACTCCGGCACCTCGCCGGAAACCACTCCCCCGGTGGCGGCGGGCACCTTCACCGGAGGGGACGTTCCGGATGGCGACCCGGAAGTCTGCTGCGTCGTCTTGAGAAGCCGTTGGCCGCCCGATATTCCGTCGACGAGCTCCTCGACCATGGCGTGCAGGGCGAGGACCTCGTCCTCCGCGAGGATTTCGCCCTTGGGGAGGTCGACGGCCTTCTGGATCTCGAGGAGGTCGGCCCGGATCTTCGAGACGATGGAGTTTCTCCGGACGCGGGGTTCGAGCGTCTCGAGGGTGAGGACGAAGTATTCCACGACCTGCGGCTTCGTCAGCGTCGCGGCCTTGGCCGGATCGTAGGGCTTGAGCGAGGCGGCGCAGCCGATCTCGAAGGCGCGGAGCCATCCGCCCAGAGCGATGAGGTTGGCCGCGTCCACGTCGCGGATCAGGACCATCTCCTTCTCCACGTCCTTCTGGGTGCGCACCAGCTCCTCCTTCAGCTCGTTCCATTGGCCGTTGGCCCCTTTCTCCAGCATGCTCTTCATGTGCCCGGAGATGCGCGAGCCCGAGCCGAGCACCTTTCCGTGGTTGAGCAGAGAGCGCCCGATGGGCTCCAGATCGAAGAATTGCTCGGCCTCCACGGCGAAGAAGCCGTCCGCGAGCAGCACGCCCATGACTAGGGCGAGCTTGACGCGGTCCTGGGGCGGCTGCTCGGAGAGGGGGCGCTTCAGCTCGTCGTAGGGCAGCGGACGCAGCTTGCGGAGATCGTCGAAGATCTTCCGGATCGAGGGCGTCGTGAACTGGTTCACCCCCATTTCCTCGCGGAGGTGCTCGTCCTCCAGCAGCTCCTCGGGAATGGGCGGCATGGCTTCCTCCGCAGGCTCCTGGCCCATGGTCCACGGCAACGCCGGGACGGTCAGAACAAGGACGAGGGCAAGGGTTCGCGGAAGGAGCATGGCGGGATTCCCGAAGGACGAAGGAGCTGACGGAAATGTTAGAACGGCTGGAAAAGTTTGCCAGAAGATTTGCGGACGCTTAACCGCCGTTTATATTACACATGAGATTATTCTTAATCCGGCCACTCGTTCACGGGAATCAACGCCGTCGGGAAAGGCGGAAAAGGCATTCTAAGAGAAGCGCCCCATCTCCGTTTATACCTACACCCTCCCAACATGAGCTCGAATCGACGCGCGGCGAGACTCGCCGCCCCCTGCCTGATCGCCGGCTTCGCCCTCTCCCTCAGCAGTTGCGCCGTGCAGACGGCGGCGAAGCGGGATTCCCTCCACGTCATGGAGGTGTCCGTGCCCTTGCAGAAGATGGCCCTCTACCGTGAAGGCGAGCTGGTCAAGACCTATCCGGTCTCCACTTCGAAATTCGGCCTCGGCGACGAGAAGGGCAGCTACCGCACCCCTCCGGGCAAGATGGAGGTGGCGGAGAAGATCGGCGCCGGAAAGCCGGCCGGGGCGGTCTTCAAGAGCCGTCAATGGACCGGGGAGATCATCAAGCCGAACGCCCCGGGACGCGATCCCATCGTCTCGCGCATCCTCTGGCTGAAGGGGCTCGAGCCGGAGAACCAGAACGCCTATTCCCGCTGCATCTACATCCACGGCACCGCCGCCGAGCGGGACATCGGCACGCCGGCGAGCTACGGCTGCGTCCGGATGAAGTCGAAGGACGTCATCGACCTGCACGACCGGATCGGCGAGGGATCGAGGGTCTTCGTCGTCCGCAAGAGCCTCTGGCGGGATGCCGAGAAGGCGAAGAGCGCGAGTGCGCCGATCGAGGCGGTCCCGCCCCCCGGGGCGCCCGCCGCCGCCGCGATCCCCCTCGCCGCCGCCGAGCCTCCCGCGACGAAGCCGGTATGGAACGAGGTGGGGATCTTCAAGACCGGCGCCGATCTCCTCGGAGAGGCCGGATACGAGACGGGCTACCTCACCGGCGAGCCGCCCCGGTCGGCCGAAGCGGGACAGAAGGTGGATCTTGCCCCTTGACTGGCCCGCGATCGGGGAGTAGGCTCCGCGCCCTTTCAATTTTCCGAATCCAATCGCTATCCGATGGCCAACACCAAATCCGCTCTCAAACGCGTCCGCCAGACGAAGACCCGCACGGCCCGCAACCGTGCCATCAAGGCCCGTGTGAAGACGGCCCGCAAGGGTGCGCTCGCCGCCATCGACGCCGGCGACCCCGCCGCGGCGCAGGAGGCCTACAACCGCTTCGCCTCCACCGCCGACAAGGCGGCGAAGAGCGGGGCGCTCCACAAGCGGACCGCCGATCGCCTCAAGGGGCGCATGGCCGCGAAGCTGAAACCCGCCGCCGCGCCGGCGGGCGCGTGAAGCGAGACGGCACAAGGACATTCGGATTCCCGACGCGAACCCTGCCAGAGATGGCAGGGTTTTTTCGTGTTCGTTTTTCGTGTTCGCCGGGCGTTCCGCGAGGCCAAGCGTCGCTCTCTTGAAAGCAGCGTTGCGATGCCAAAGGCCCGGGCCCGCTCGCCGCAAAGGCGAAGCGCAATCCGAGGAAAACGCGCCCTTTGCGCAAAAGCCGCATTTTAAAGATAATTTTCGCTTGACCCAAATTATGGAAATTATAACATCGGGTTCCAATCGCCCTGTTTTCCCGAACGATTCCGATGAAACGCCCGCTGTGCCCCGCCCGCAGACTGCTTGTTTGGTTGACCCTTTTGGCGGGAGGCGCGGGCGGAGGTTTTGGGGCCGAGGTGGATGGCGCGTTCCCCGTCGGATGGCTGAATCTGACGACGAACTCCATCGTTCTGGGTTCGAGACCGCATCTGGCTTGGCAAGTGGTGCCCTCCACCATCGAGAGCCAAGTCGAGCTGGCCGGGACGGGGCGCTTTTCGATTCTGCGGGACGCGCTGATGGCGGTCCGGGTCGTGGGGGTCTCGGTGATCGACGGAACGGTCGTGGACAAGGCTCTCTCCCAAGCTCGGGTCGAAATCCAGATGCAGGTGAACGGCGGGGGGTTCCGTTCGCTCTTCTCCGATTCGGCGCAGTCCGGCACCCCGGACGAGGTGGCGCTTCAGCGAAGCGTCTCCTCCTCCGACACCGTCGATTTCCGTGGCCGCTACCAGAAGGCGGATGGATCCTGGTCGGCGTGGCGCAGCTCCTCGAGTCCGAACGGCCACGTCGCGACGCTGAAGAATGGCGACCCAGCCCCGCTCGATCTCTCCTCCGGCGGGACCAAGGACTACCTCAAGCCCTACCTCGACTCGGCGGGCAAGGTCCGCGTCGGTCCCAACGATCTGCTCCTCCTCCTCGAGGTCGATTCCGCAGATGCCTCCGATCCGTCCTTCGACCGGCAGGACGCCGCCGTGCTGATCTCGTTCGGCGACGTGTTCCCGCCGTGAGGGGAGCAGCACCGCCACGAGCCGACGAATCGCTAGAACATCCGACCTTGCTCCGACCCCGCTCCGACCATGGCCATGAGATTGAAAACTCGAATGCCGCCCACCATTGCCTTCGCCGCAGCCCTCGCCCTGGCCTTCGTTCCCTCGCCGACCGACGGGCAGGACGCGGAGAAGCCCCCGTTCCGCAATGCGTCGAGCCACGAGGACCTGGCCGAAGCCTACCGGCGCTCGACGGGCGAGGATCCCATCCGCGGCCTGGGACAGGATCCGGAGATCCTCGCCTTGGCCGCGTCGTATTCGCAGCCTTCCCTCCTGGAGCGCTCGGACGCCTTGGCCCACGGGGAACTGGCAACCCTGCTGCCGAAAGGCGCCCTTCTCTTCGTCCCCGAAGCGCTGGCCGACCGCGCTTCGCTCGCCGAAGGCGCCGCCTTGGTCGAATGGCGGGAGTTCTACCGCAACAACAGCCACTGGATCCTGCCCTGGAATATGCGGCTCGGGCAAGCGCTGGGGGACGAAGCCCTGGACATGGGCCAGTTCGAACGGCTCAAGCGAATGGGCAAAATCGTGGTCGCGACCTGCCTCGACCAACCCATCTCGGTCCGGGAGGGAATCGTTCCGAACGAGGAGGCGAAGGAGGAGATGCCATGAAGGAACGCTTTCGCCTCCGCTTCCGGCAGTTTGCCCGAATCCTCGCCGCAGGAGCCGTCGCCTTGGCCGCCAGCGAGGCAACGGGGCAGACGAGATCGAACTTCATCCGCCAGGTCCACCAGGCCACCGGCGTGCAATGGGACGTCCCGGTGGGCGACGCCGGCGCCAGGCAGGCGGTCCTCCCCGTCCTTCCCGGCGGCAGCCGTTTCGAGCTTTGGACGGTCGAGTCGCCTTCGGCGAGGCATTTCCTTCTCGACGTCAAATTCGTCGACGTGAACCTCCCCAAGTCCAACATCCGCATCGTCACCGAGGATCCTTGCACCACGGTCGTCCGGACCCGCGCCGACCGCCCCTTCCGCGTGGAAGTGACGACCAGCGGCTTGCTCTCGGGCCTGGGCCTCCCTCTGCTTTCGGATCTCGTCGTCGTCTACCGCCATGTCCAGGCCTACGGCTCCGGCGAGGAGATCCTCGGCCTGAAGCTGGGTGGGCTGAACCTCAATCCGGATCAAGGCATCCTCGTCTCGGTCGGCACGATTTCCGGGAACGGGACGAAGATCCTGCACTACCCCATCAACGCGATCCCCGGGCCGAACCGTGCGAAGGTCATGGGGGAGGAGCGCTTCTCCGTTCTCACCCTGCCCGATCTCGGCAATCCGGCCGCCCCCTTGGCAATGCGCTTCCTGCAAGTCTGGCCGGTCGCCGACGGCAGCATCCGGGGGATCGAAAACGGACAGAGGGTCCGCGGCTCCCTGCCGGACGTCACCTTGACCGCCCACGATCTCTACCCCGATTCCCAGACCTACGCCCAGATCTATCCCGGCGAGGTGCGGAATGGAGCCGAGGGCACGGTCGTCCCCGGGTCGGCGGTGGTCGTCAACCACCAGGTGCCCCAAAACCGGCAGATGGTCCTCTCCGGCTGGGACGAGGCGGCCCCCGACAATGGACGGTGGACTCTGGAGTTGCTCACCGTCACCCCTTTCGGGATCGACCGGCTCGACCACGTCACCTTCGACGTCCATCGCGCCCTCAAGGTGCGGGGCGCCTTGTCGAGCCTGGAATGATACGGATTAACGACCGTTTCTGGCACAACAAAGGAAGCTGCGGTGGCCTTGGCAGTGGCATGGGCTTCCAGCCCATGCGC
>CAYMMC010000121.1:0-8013 GCA_964391125.1 uncultured Akkermansia sp. | reverse complement strand
GCCGCCTCCGCCGGGGGGCCCGAGCCGACGCCGGAGCACGCCGAGGCGATCCGGCTGCTGGAGGCCAACTGCTTCCGCTGCCACGGCGAAAAATCCTCCGGCGGGCTCAAGCTCAACAGCCGCGACGCGGCCCTCGCCGAGGGCAAGTCCGGCCTGCCCGCCGTGGTGCCCGGCGATCCGGAGGAGAGCGAGCTGCTCTATCGCCTGCTGACCGACGACCCCGACGAACTCATGCCGCCCGAGGGCGAGAGATTCGACGAGAAGCAGTCCGATCTCGTCCGCCGCTGGATCGCCGACGGGGCGCCCTGGGCGGCCAGCGCCGCCGCCTTGGAGGAGCTGCCCGGAACGCTCGACGAGCTGTCCCTGCTGCGCCGCCTCTATCTCCATACCGTCGGCGTGCTGCCCTCCCCCGAAGAGATCCGCGACCACCAGGCCCGGCCCGCCGAGACCCGCGTGTCGGAGACCATCGACCGCCTTCTGGAGGATCCCCGCCACGCCGACCACTGGGTCAGCTACTGGCAGGATGCCCTCGCCGAGAACCCGCGGCTGATCAAACCCGTGCTGAACAACACCGGGCCCTTCCGCTACTGGCTCCACGAGGCGCTCCTCGACAACCGCCCCATGGACCAGTTCGCCGCCGATCTGCTCACCTTCCAAGGAAGCGTCCACGGCGGCGGCGCCGGGGGCTTCGTCCGCGCCGCCGAGAACGACGTGCCCATGGCGGCGAAGGCGCACGTGGTCGGCAACGCCTTCCTCGGCGTCGAGATGAAATGCGCCCTCTGCCACGACGCTCCCTACCATTCGATCAAGCAGGAGGACGTCTTCTCCCTCGCGGCCATGCTGGGCGAGAAGCCCATCGTCCTGCCCGAGACCGCCTCGGTGCCGGCCGAATTCTTCCAGCGCGAGGGCAAGAGCAACTCGGTGGTCAAGGTGACCCTTCAGCCCGGAACCGAAGTCCGGCCCAAGTGGCCTTTCGAGGAGCTGGTGCAACCCGACCCCGCCGCCGACGCGGCCCGGGCGATCACCCGCCCCGAAAACCGGCGCTTCGCCGAGGTGCTCGTCAACCGGGTGTGGAAACGCTACTTCGGCGAAGGTTTCGTCGAGCCGGTCCACGATTGGGAGGGCAACGAGCCCAGCCACCCCGAGCTGCTCGACTACCTCGCCCGGGAATTCGTGGCCTCCGGCTACGACCTGAGGCAGCTCTCCCGCATCATCCTCAACACCGAGGCCTTCCAGCGCGAGGCCCGCCTCTCGCGGTCGTCCTCGCCGCAGGACCGCTTCTTCGACGCCCCGCTGCGCCGCCGCTTCTCGGCCGAGCAGGTGGTCGACTCGCTCCTCGCCGCCTCCGGCATCCCCAACTACAGCGAGGAGCTGACCTTCGACGTCGAGAGCCTCTTCCCGGAGGCGAACTTCCTCAACCTCGGCTTCCCCGACCGGGCCTGGCAGATGGTCTCCACCGCCAGCGACCGCGACCGGCCCAGCCTGACACTCACCAACGCCGATTCCATCCTCGCGGTGATGAGCGCCTACGGCTGGCGCGACGAGCGCCCCGAGCCCGTCGTGGAGCGCGAGACCGACGCCAACGTCCTGCAACCGGGCATGCTGGCCAACGGCCTCTTCGGCATCTGGGCGACCCGCCTGAGCGACCACAGCGAGCTGACCCGCGTCGCCGTCGCCGCCGAGTCTCCCGAAGAACTGGTGGACGAGCTCTACCTGCGCTACCTCACCCGCCTGCCCACCGACGAGGAGAAGGCGGGCTTCGTCGACTTGCTCCGGCCCGGATTCGCAGAGCGCCACACCGCCGACCCCGAGACCTTCCGCCTCCGGCCCTACGTGCCCACCGTGCGCGAGATCAGCTGGACCAACCACCTCAGCGTCAAGGCGAACGAGATCGCCACGGATCTGGAGCAGAGGGCCTTCGCCGGCCCGCCTCCCACCCGGCAGCTCTCCAGCGAATGGCGCGAGCGGATGGAGGACGCCGTCTGGGCGCTCGTCAACTCGCCCGAACTCACCTTCGTCCCCTGACCTTCGACCCCATGAAACGCCGAACCTTCCTCCAATCCTCCGCTTCGCTCGCGGCGCTCGGGGCCGCCCCGCCGCTTCTCGCGTCCTCCCACCGGAAGCCCGACTTCCCGATGGGCCGGGCCGAGTCCTGCATCCTGCTCTGGCTCGGCGGCGGACCCGCCCAGGTGGACACCTTCGATCCCAAGCCTCTGGGCGATCCCGCGACCCGGAAGGCGGGCAGCGCCTACAAGGCCATCGACACCGCAGCGCCCGGCGTGCAGATCTGCGAACATCTGCCCGAACTGGCCAAGCGCATGGACCGCGCCACCATCCTGCGCTCCATGCACCACGGCGTGATCGACGAGCACGCCGCGGCCGTCCACTACATGCACACCGGCCGCCCGGTCACCGGCAGCGTCGCCTATCCCTCGGTGGCCTCCGTCGTCGCCCACGAACTCGGCGCGGCCCGGGACGGGGCTCCCGCCTACGTGCTCGCCGGCTACCCCAGCGTGTCGCGGGGCGCCGGCTTCCTCGGCCCCAAATACAGCTACCTCTACCTGCTCGACACCGAGAAGGGTCCCGCCGGCCTGTCCCGCGCCCCCGGACTCGGCGACGAGCGCCTCGACCGCCGCGACGGCCTCCTCGACCTGGTGCGGGGCGCCGCCCGGAAGCGCTACCGGGAGAACGATCCCATCCGCCAATACGACAGCCTCATCGACGAGGCCGCCCAGCTCGCGAGCGGCCCCTTCAGCAAGGCCTTCGACCTCGCTTCCGAGCCCGCCTCCCTGCGCGAGCGCTACGGCGAGGAATTCGGCCAGCGCTGCCTGCTGGCGCGGCGGCTGGTGCAGCAAGGCGTCCGCTTCGTGGAGGTCCTCGACAACCTGAACTTCACCAACGGCACCGGCTGGGACACCCACAACGAGGGTCAGGAGAAGCAGCACTTGCTCATCCGCGGCCTCGACCAGGCCCTCAGCGCCCTGATGGACGATTTGGAGAGGCACCAGCTGCTCGACAAGACCCTGATCGTGGTCGCGGGCGAGTTCGGACGCCCCTCCGAGTTCGACGGCGGCGGAGGCCGGGGCCATCAGGGCTCCGTCTTCAGCGTCCTGCTCGCCGGCGGGGGCCTGAAGCACAAGGGCGCCATCGGACGGAGCGACCTCGCCTCGAAGCTCCCCGTGGAGCGGCCCGTCTCCGTGCCCGACTTCCACGCCACCCTCTACCACGCGCTCGGAATCGACTACCAGAAGGACCTCCTCGACGGCGACCGCCCCGTGCCCATCACCGACCGGGGCCAGGCCCTGCGCGAGCTCTTCGTCTGATCCGATTCAATGATTTGATGCGGCACAATGGACGAATGGCGCGTTTCGCTGGATGCGGCACGGGCAAAATGCCCATGGGCGTCAGGCCGGAAAGGCACGGAATTGAGGCGGTTTTTCGACGACACCAAGAATCGTCCGAGAAACGCGCCAGCGTCTGTAGATAAGCCGCGTCCATCGGGCGCGGGGCGGATGTCCCTTCGACGCCCGACCGCGGTCGATGACCGCGGCGACAGGTTTCGTCCGGCGGGCGTTTTGCCTCGCCGGAGAGCGGCAAAAAGAGTTGGGGTGGAAGCAGGGAGGTCTTTCTGCCCTGCTCCCTGCCAGGCCAGCGCCGGGGCTTGGGAAAGCCCCGCTCCTTGTGGGGCTGCGCGTCCGTGCGGGAGAGCCAGGGAGGGGCGCTTTCCCAAGCGCCCACGGAAGCCCGACCGCCATGTCCTTGTCCCCTCAGCGTCCGAAGCGGGCGACCTCGCGGTCCACCTCCCGCTTGTGGGCCTTCGCCTTCAGGTCCTGGCGCTTGTCGCGCTGGTCCTTGCCCCGGCCGACGCCGATCTCCACCTTCACCCGCCGGTTCTTCCAGTAGAGACGCAGCGGCACGATGGTCAGCCCCTGCTGCTCCGTGGTCGCGGCGAGGCGGCGAATCTCGCGCTTGTGGAGGAGGAGGCGCCGGTGCCGCAGGGGCGCGTGGAACTCGTGGCTGGCCTGCTCGTAGGGACGGATGTCGCAGTTGTAGAGCCAGACCTGCCCCTTTTCGACGCGGGCGTAGGCCTCGCTCAGGTTGACCCGGCCGGCGCGAATCGACTTCACCTCGGTGCCGAGCAGCTCGATCCCGGCCTCGTAGGTGTCCGAGATATGGTAGTCGCGTTTGGCTTTGCGGTTGGTGGCGATGGCGTTCATGGGCGCGACCGCCGCAGGGCGGCGGAGGGACCGACAGCATAGCCCCGGCCCGCGTCCTTGCCAAGGGAGACGGAGGCGGCCCCCGCACCTGCAATGCGGATCCGGGCCGACGGCGCCCTCACCGCGCGCCCTCACCGCGCTCCCGCAGTGCGCAGGCCCGCCCACACTTGGGGCAGCTTGGTCTTGACCAAGCCGAGTCCGGATTCGGGGAGCCGTTCCGGCGTCAGGGAAATGACCACGGTGTCCTCCCGGCCAGGCTCGCCGCTGCTCCGACCGTATTGGTAGGCCGTGTCCAAGCCCGTGCCGTCCCGGTTCAAGGGCGAGCCGGGATGGGGGACGGAAAGAAAGAAGGCGCCGTCCGCCATCGGGCCCTCCGGCGCGGCCTCGCCGGCGCCCCGCCGCAGCCGGGCCCGGGCCAAGGAGCGGAACAGCTCCCGGGCGGTCCATTCCGCCGGATCGACGAAGGTCAGCTCCGGAGCGATGAGCCGGGCTTGCTCCTCGCCCTCCTGCCGCACCTGCTCGAAGGCTGCCTCGATCTCCTCCATGGCCAAGGGGTAGTGGGTGCATCCGAGCACGACGGTCCGGATCGGCGTCCGGGCGCCCGCCTCGCGATGGTTCCCCACCAGCTCCCGCACGTCCCGCACCGCCTGTTCCGCCAAGGGGAGATCGTAGTCGGGATTTCCCTCGATGATGCCCGCCAAGCTGCCGCTGCCCTGCTGGACCATCTCCGAAGGCCGGTGTCCGGCCAGGCCCAGGACGGAGCCGATGGCCTTGGGATAGGCTTCGCTGCGGCAGGTCGCCTCCGTCGCCAGCACCGCGATGGCCCCGCTTTCCTTCTCCCCCCGGCGCGACTCGAGCACTCCCCTGGCGCCCGCCTCGACCACGCCCACGACGATCACGGGGAGCTGCCAGGCCTCCAGCGCGGCGCGGATGTCCTGCAGTCCGTAGGCCGTGGCGGTGTTGCAGGCGATCACGATGGCCTTGACCGGCGGCTTGTCGTAGCGGGGGCCGGTGCCGGCATCCTTCCGCCAGCGTTTCCCCAAAAGGAAGGCCGCGTCCTTCAGGATCAGCTCCCTCAGGAAGTCGGTCTTTCCCTCGGAGGGGTAGCGCCCGTAGGGCATGTTGGCCTGGTCGCCCAAGTAGAGGAAGCGCTCCCCCGCGAAATCGGGCACCCCGTCCTTTCCGGGGCGCAGGGTCTCGTTGTCGTGGGCGTCCACCGTGAGCAGGGCTTCCACTACCGTCAGTCCGCCGATGCCGGAGTCGAACACCCCGATGGGCAGGCTGCGCCGCTCCTCGTGCGACAGCTCGTAGGCGCCGAGGTCGATCGACGAGGGAGCCTCGCCGCCGGGATGCGCCAAGACGTGCTCCACCACCTCGCGGACCACGGGGTCGAGTTCGGAGGCCTTGGCGAAGGGCAGCGCGGTCGAGAGCAGGCAGCCGCAGAGAGCGGCACGAAGAGGAGTCATCGCAGGATCATGGGCAAACCGAAGACCGCGGTCAAGCCTGGAGCGCCCCTTTCCGGTGGGTGCGGGCGGCGCCGCGCCGTCAGGAGACGGGCGTTGCCGGAACGGATGCAGAAAATAGTTGACCGTTCGTCTAGTTGGGCCAAGTTCCGCCCCTCATGGGACGCATCAGCGATGCCAAAGAACGGCTTCTCGAAGCCATGATGGAACTGATCTGGACGGGGAGCTACGGTCGCACCTCGGTCGATCACATCTGCGAACGCGCCGGCGTGAAGAAGGGGAGCTTCTACCATTTCTTCGCGTCGAAGTCGGCTCTGGCCGTCGCCGCAGTCGATCACAGCTGGGAGGAATATCGCGGAAAACTGGAGACCTTCTTCGCCTCCGAGGTCGCCCCGGTCGACCGCATTCTCCTCTGCTTCAGGGACTACCGGCGCGTGCAGGGGGAGCAGAACGAATGCCACGGGCGCGTCCTCGGCTGCCCCATCCACTCCCTCGGGGCCGAGGTGGCGACGACCGATCCGGGGCTGCGCGACCGCCTCCAGGAGATCCTCGACGAGTTCCTCTCCCATTACGAATCCGCGATCCGCGACGGCCAGGCCCGGGGCGAGATCGTCGCCGGCGATCCGGGATTGCTGGCCCGCATGGTCTTCGCCTACAGCCAGGGCCTGCTCCTCCACGCCCGCATGAAGAACGACCTCGCCCCCCTCGACGACTTCGAGGCCGGGGCGCTCTTTCTCCTTTCCGGCAAGACGCCCGCACCCTAGCACGTTTCCAACGCCATTCCGCGCCGGGCGAAATTTCCCGTGGCGAAAAACCCGCGCCGCTCCGACAGTTCCCGCCCTTCTTCCCCTTTTCCTTTCTTCCACGGAACGATGAAACTCCGACGACTCCTCGCCCCGCTCCTCCTGCTGACCGCCTGCGGCTCCCCTCCCGAGGAACCCCAGGGCGGCGGCGGCCAGATGCCGCCCGTCCAAGTCACTCTCGCGGAGGTCGAGACCCGCAAGCTCGTCGAATGGGAGGAGTTCACCGGCCGGGTCGACGCGGCCGACACCGTGGAGCTGCGGCCTCGCGTCTCGGGCTACATCGTGAAGGTCCACTTCGAGGCCGGCGCCGAGGTGGAGAAGGACGCGATCCTCTTCACCATCGACCAGAGCCTCTTCGACGCGAGTCGGCGCGCCGCCAAGGCGGAGGTCGCCCGCGCCGAGGCCGCCGCCGGCCTGGCGAAGCGGGAGTTCGACCGCGTCAACGAACTGCTCGCGGCGCGCGCCATCGCCCCCGAGCAGGCCGAGAGCCGCGAGAGCGCCCACCTTCAGAGCCTCGCCGCGGTCGAGGCCGCCAAGGCCGCCCTCCAGACCGCCGAGATCGAGATGGAGCACACCGAGGTGAGGGCGCCCATCGCGGGACGGATCGGCCGCGCCATCGTCACCGAGGGGAACTACGTCTCCGCCGGCTCCACCTTGCTGACCACCATCGTCAGCGTCGATCCCGCCCACGTCTACGCGGACATCGACGAGAACAGCCTCCTCCGCCTCCTCGCGCTGCGGCGCGACGGAGGCCTCCTTTTGAACGGCGACGACCGCATCCCCGTCGAAGTCCAGCTCGCCGACGAGAGCGGCTTCCCCCACAAGGGCTTCGTCGAGTCCTTCGACAACCGTCTCGACGCCTCCACCGGAAGCATGGTGCTGCGCTGCGAGCTTCCCAACCCCGAGGGCCGCCTCACGCCCGGACTCTTCGCCCGGGTGCGGCTGCCCATGACCGCCGAATACGAGGCCCTCCTCGTCGCGGAGGAGAGCGTTCTCACCGACCAGGCCAGCAAATACGTCATCGGCGTCTCGCCGGACAGCGCCTCGGTGTTCAAGCCGATCGAGGTCGGCCCCTCCTACGAGGGCAAGCGCATCGTCCGCAGCGGCCTCGCCGCCGGCGAGAAGGTGGTCGTCAACGGCATGGCCCGCCTGCCCCAGACGGGCATCCCGGTGCAGCCGGTCGATCCGCCGGCGGCCGAATCGGCGAAACCCTGACAGCTCCCCCCCTTCCGGCGCCGGTCGGCGGCCCCCTCCCTCCCTCCAGAATGAATTTCGCCAAGTTCTTCATCGACCGCCCCATCTTCGCTGCGGTGCTGTCCATCTTGCTGACCCTGCTGGGGGCCATCGCGCTGCCGACGCTCTCCATCGAGCAGTATCCGCAGGTGGTGCCTCCCACCGTGCTGGTCACCGCGCGCTATCCCGGAGCGAACCCCGAGGAGCTCGCGCAGACCGTGGGGCGTCCCATCGAGCAGGAGATCAACGGAGTGGAGCACATGCTCTACATCTCCTCCAACAGCACCTCCGACGGCG
>CAYMMC010000120.1:0-8030 GCA_964391125.1 uncultured Akkermansia sp. | reverse complement strand
GAGCGCGAACTGGCTTTCCTCCGGGCGCCATCCGCCGAGGAAGGCGAAGACCGCGCCCTCGCCGACGCGATGCTCCAGGAGGGCGGGCGACTTCCCGTCGAAGGTGGCGAGGACCCGCGTCCCGTCCGGCAGCTCCCCGTCGCCGAGATCGAGGTGGCGGTGCTTCCAGAAGCGGATCTTCGTGAAGTCGCGGATCTGGGCGCGGGCGAAGGGCTCGAGGACGGGATGGTCGAAGTCGAGATCGGCGAGCATCGCGAAGTCGCGGACGGCGGCCTCCGAGAGCGTCCACGAATCCTCTCCCACGAGAGCGGCAAAGGCGGCGCTGGAGGTGTCGACCGAGGGCAGGGCGAGGACCAACCCGCCCGCCTCGGCGAAGGCATGGAGCACGGCCCCCGACTCCACCGTCCACGCCTCCGGCACGACGACGACCTCGGCCTCGGCCGGGTCGAGCCCCTCGACCGATTCGGCGACGCTCACGATCGGCTGGAGAACGGGAGTCGGCTGGAGGGCGCGGCGCAGGTAGAACAGGGGCGATCCCGCGCTGTCCGCATCGCTTTCCTTTCCGAGAAAGCGGATGCGGAGCGGACGCGGCTGGGTCGGCGCGACATGCACCTCGTTGTCGAAGGCGTGGGCGTCCCCGCCGACCAGCAGCGTGCCGCGCTCCGCCCCCTCCGGGCGCGGGGGCGAGACGAGGATGCGGCTCGTGCCGGGAGCGACGAGGACCTCGGTCGCGGTGCCGGGATGGCCTTTCCACATCAAGGTCGCGGCGGCGGAGGGCGACTCCGCCGAATTCGCGATGCGGACCCGGTAGACCTCGGCCTCGTCGATGTTGGAGCGCGGCGGCGTCGCGGCGAGGGCGAGGGAAAGGTTCCCCGGCGTCTCCGGCGCCAGCGGCACGCAGCGGACCTTCACCTCCTCGGGCCAGGGATTGCCGTGGAGCAGCTCGCGCTTCGCCCCGCTCTGGAAGTCGCCGATCAGCACGATCTCGCGCCGGTCGGCGGGCCGGTCCGCGTCGGCGGAAAGGAGGAGGTTCGCGGCATGGACCATGGCCGCGCCGAGATCGGTGCCGAGCCAGGAGGGCGACGCCGACTCCTCGGCCAACAAGCGCCCCACCTCCGCGGCGCGAGCGCCCGGCGAAAGTCCGGCGAGGGCGGAGCGGTCGGCGGCGAGGACGAAGCGTTCGTCGAAGAGCGCAAGGGCGACCTCGACGCCGCCTCGGTAGCGCTCCGCCGCCTCTCTCGCGGCCGCCGCGGCCGCTTCGCGGAGCCCCTCCCGCCGCATCGAGGCGCTGCGGTCGACTAGGATCACGGCGCGGACGAGCGACTCCTCCTCCGCAGGCAGGCGGACCGACTCGAGAAAGGGGCGGCCGAAGGCGGAGGCCAGCAGGACCAGGGCGAGGCAGCGCAGGGCGAGGAGGAGGATCTGCTCCAAGCGCGTCCGGCGGACCATCCTCTCCGGCGTCTTCTCGAGGAACATCAGCGAACCGAACTCGAGGTGCTCCTTCGGAGGTCGCTTTCTCAAATGCAGAAGGATCGGAACCGCGATGGCGGCCGCGCCCAGGAGGTAGAGCGGGAAGAGAAAACTCACAGCACCCGGAACCCTGCCACGCTTTGCCCGGCGAGGCGAGGACGTTTTCGCGCGGGCGGGGCCGCCCCGCAGAGTGTCGGGCGAGCGCTCCGCTTGCCGTCCGAACGGGAGGATCGTCCGCATGAAGCCGTCCATCTCCCGGAAGCACAACATTCGATGCGGAAAGCAAAATGGAACCGGAAATATAAAAATTATTGAAATTATAATCAACATCCCTTAATCTACGGAAATCCCTTTCCTGCCATGACTCTCGAATCCGCGATCTTCCTCACGACGTTTTCGTTCAGCCATGTCTTTTTCCCGGGCCATCCCACCCCCTTGCTGCTCGCCACGGGGGGCATGGGGATGAGAAAGGCCTGGCACTTCACCCTCGGCATGGCGATCGCGCACGGGCTGCTCATGGCCCTGGCCCTCGGACTGGGGCAGTTCTTCCTGAAAATGCTCACCTCGGCCTGGCCCGCTGGAAAATTCTGGCTCAGCCATGTCGACATCCCCATTCTCCTCGTGCTCGGCTGCCTCCTCCTCCGCGAGGCCTTCCGCAAAGGCGGGGAGGTGGAGCGGGCTCGGAAGATGCTCGATCCCAAGCGCCCCTTCCTCACCGGCGCCGCGATCGGCTTCATCCCCTGTCCCGACACGATCGGATACGCGATGATCGGCGGCGCCATCGGGATGAACGGCCTCGCCCATGCCGCGACGGCGACCTCCATCGTCTTCCTCGGCACCGCCCTCGCCGCCGGCAGCGTCACGGCGGTGGCGTCCTTCATGCCGAAGCTGGTCAAAAGCCCCAAGCTCGGCCCCGCGATCTGCTTCGTCACGGCGCTGGTCTGCTTCGCCAACGTCACCTGGCGCACTTGGAACACGTGGAGCGACTGGGCTTGAGAACCAACACGCACGCACTCCCATGACGCGTCTCCTGCCTCTGCTCGCAGCCTGCCTCGTTGCCTCCTGCTCGGGAGGGAAGCGCGAGGACCCCACCGCCGCTCCCGGCTGGCGGCCCGAGGAAGCCAGCACGGCCCGGCACATCACCAACGCGCACCACTTCACGATCGGCCCCGCTCCCGGCTCGCACCTGCGCGTCGACAAGGACCCCGCCACGGGGAGGATCGTCGGAGAATTCCGCGAGGACGTGATCGAGACCCTCGGTGGTTCGAGGGCGCTCTACATCCTCGGCTGGGAAGGCAATCCTCACCAATCCTCGCGGCACGAATACCTCTTCTTCCTCGAGGCGCTCCACGCCTACCTCGTTCTCAACCATCCCGAATGGGACGGAGGCGAGGGCGCGGCGAATGCGGAACCGCTCACCGCCGTCGGCGCCGCGACCGGGTCCTAGCAGGCATTTGGGCCGCGCCCTTCAGGACGAGCTTCCAATGGAGGCAGTCCGCCGGGTCCGTGCCGGCCCGCCGCCCGGGCTCCCGTTCGAAGCGGGCATTGCCGATCCTGAAATCCACCGATCACGGAGCGACCTCGCGTCCGCCTTCGCGGACGGAGCGGAGGCAGGCGTCGAGGACGAGCTGGGTCTTCAGGGCGATGTCGGGCCAGTGGGGATCGGGCCGGCCCCCGAGGACGAGCTCGCCGAAGCGGCGGAAGAGCCCGGCCTCCTGCGAACTGGGATGGCCGTCGGAATGCTCCGGGATCGCGACGCGGCGGGAATGGCGTTCCATGCGGAAGCGGCAGCCCTCGACGCGGAAGCGGGCCTGCTCGACGTCGAAGGCGAGCTCCGGACCGTGGAAGGGCAGGACGAAATCCTCCATCCGGATGCGGCCCTTCGTGCCGCTGATGTCCAGCCATTGCTGGTTCTCGGCTTCGAAGCTGCAGTAGAGAGCGGCGGTGACGCCGTCGTCGAAGCGGAGCTCGCCGGAAAGGGAGACCGGCACGCCGTTCCGCTCGCGGATCAGGTGCGCGGCCACGGCGCGGGGCATCGCGTAGCGCAGGGTCCAGAGAATGATGCGGAGATTGTACCATCCGAGGTCGCCGAGGCTGCCGTGGGGCTCGAGCCGGGAGTCGGCGCGGATGTCGCCGGCGAAGAACTCGTCGCTCCCGAGGAAGCTGAACTGCGTCGCGATCCGGCGGATCTCGCCCACCGCCTCGCCGGCATCGAGTTCGCGGCGGAGGGCGGCGAGGCGCCCGTTGTGCATGAACATGACGCCGTCCATGAACTGCACGCCCGCCCCGGCGCAGGCCTCGGTCATTTCGCGCAGTTCGGCGGCGTCGAGGGCGCAGGGCTTCTCGCAGAGCACGTGCTTTCCGGCGGCGGCGGCGGCGAGGACCCATTCCCTGCGCAGCCCCGTGGGCAGGGGGATGTAGACGGCGTCGACGTCCTCGCGGGCGAGCAGCTCGGCGTAGCCGCCCACGGCCTGCGGCACGGGGTCGTGCGGCGCCCGGGCCTGGCATTCGGCGACGAAGGCGGCGGCCTTGTCCTCCGAGCGGCTCGCGACGGCGACGAGGCGGCCGTTGCCGCTGTGGCGGATGGCCTGCCAGTTCTTCCGGGCGATGCCGGCGGCGCCGAGGATGCCCCAGCGGCAGTGGGATCGGGTCATGGGCCTCCTCACTCGCGGATTTCCTTCTGGGTCTTCGCGTCGGCGATGACGACCTGCTCGCGGTAGTAGGAGACGTCGCTGCGGAAGGTGAGGCGGGCGCCGTGGCGGCGCTCCAGCTCGACGAAGAGCTCGCCGTCGTGGGTGCGGAGGCGCTCCATCACGTCGGGGTGGACGATGACGAGCAGCTCGCGCCCGGGGGTGTCGCTCTTGCCGAGGATGGCGTTGATGCGGCGCTGCAGCTCGACGCTCATGGACTCGGCGCTCTTCACCAGGCCGCGCCCCTGGCAGTAGCGGCAGGGCTCGTTGACGGTGATGCTGAGGCTCTCGTGGAGGCGCTGGCGCGTCATCTCCATCAGGCCGAGGGGGGAGATCTGGAGGATCTGGGTCTTCGCCTTGTCGTGCTTGAGGCGCTCGCGCATGACCTTGTAGACGGCCTGCTGGTCGCGGCGCGACTTCATGTCGATGAAGTCGATGACGAGGAGGCCGCCGATGTTGCGCAGGCGCACCTGGCGGGCGACCTCCTCGGCGGCCTCGAGGTTGGTCTGGAGGATCATCTTGTCCTGGGTCTTGGCGCGTCCGGTGTTGACGTCGATGGCGATGAGGGCCTCGGTCTCGTCGATGACGATGTAGCCGCCGCTGGGCAGCCAGACCTGGCGGTAGAAGGCGTCGTCGATCTGCCGCTGGATGCCGAGCTTCTCGAAGATGGGGACGTTGGTCTGGAAATGCTGGATGCGCTTGCGGGAGCGCCGCGAGATGACGCCGATGAGGTCCTTCATCCGCTCGGCGGCGTCGGCGTCGTCGCAGAGGACCTCGTCGATCTCCTCGGTGAGGAAGTCGCGCACGGTGCGCTCGATCAGGTCGGGCTCCTTGAAGACGCGGGCGGGCGCCTTCCGGCTCGCGGCCTGCTCCTCGATCTCGCGCCATTGCTCGACGAGGATGGCGAGGTCGCGCACGAAGTAGCGCACCTTCTGCCCGGCGGAGACGGTGCGGAGGATGACGCCCATCTTGTCGGGGATGGTCAGCTTCTCGCCCATGATCTTGCGGAGGCGGGCGCGCTCCTTGGGATCCTCGATCTTGCGCGAGATGCCGAGCTGGTCGTTGCGGGGCATCAGGACCATGTAGCGCCCCGGCAGGGAGATGTTGGTGGTGATGCGGGGGCCCTTCGTGCCGATGGGCCCTTTGGTGACCTGGACGAGCACCTCGGAGCCGACGGGGTAGAGGTTGGGGATGTCCTTGGACTGGATGCGCTTCCGGCCCTTGCCCTCGGTCTTCTTGCCGCTGCGCTGGATCTCCTCCAGCTCGGCGCCGAGGGCCTCGGGGATGGCGTCCCAGAAGTGGAGGAAGGCGTTCTTCTCCAAGCCGATGTCGACGAACATCGCGTTCAGCCCGGGTTCGATGTTCCGGACGACGCCCTTGTAGATCGAACCGACGATGCTCTCGTCGTTCTTCCGCTCGACGGTGTACTCCTCGAGGGAGCCGTTTTCGAGGAGGGCGACGCGGGTTTCGAGCTTTTCGCAGTTGACGACGATCTTGTTTCCCTCATTGAGCTTCTTGGATCCGAAGAGTTTGCGGAGTCTGGCGAACATGGTTTTTGAAATGGATGGTTGAAGGGTTGGAAAGGGGACGCCGCCGGAGCCGGGCGGGGCCAGGGCGGCGGCAGGGGGGAAGTCATCGCTTCTTTTTCAGCCACTGGAAAGGACGGAATTTGGGCTTGGGCTTGGAATTCAACTGCCCGACCCGGCCGCGGCTGTCGCTGGTGTCCTTGATGGTGGGCTGGGCGAGACCGCTGAGGGGACGGAAATTGCGCTCCTGGAGGGAGGCGGGGACGAAGGCGGCCACGTCCACGGCGGAGTCGGCGCTCTCGTCGGCCTGGGCGAAGGCGGCCACGTCGCTGTCGTCGAAGGCGACGCTCATGACCCGGTCGGTGCGCCCGATCGCCTCGGGCAGCGCGACGACCTCGATCTCGGCGCCCTTGCCCATGGCCATGGCGTTGTCGATGATGTTCTTCGCGATGGGCGAGGCGGCGGCGCCGCCGGAGTTCCCGTTCTCGACGAAGACGCAGACGGCCAGCTCGGGCTCGTCGTAGGGGGCGAAGGCGATGAACCAGGCGTTGGTCGGCTGGCGCGGGTTGGCGGTCTGGGCGGTGCCGGTCTTGCCGGAGACGACGGTGAGCTCGGACTTGGCCCGGCCCGCCGTGCCGCCGCCCTCGTTGACGACGCGCCACATGCCGCGCTTGACCGTCTCGACGTGCTCGGGCGTGAGGCCCTCGCGGGTGAGGTCGGCGCGCAGGACGGGGGCGTCCTCCTTCACCACGGTGCCGTCCCGGTCCACCACCTTCCGCACCAGCCGGGGCTGCCAGACCTTGCCGCCGTTGGCGACGGTGGCGGTGACGGAGGCCATCTGCAGGGGCGAGACCTCGGTGGCCCCCTGCCCGATGGAGACGAGGGCGGTGAAGGCGTCGCTCCAGAGCAGGCCCTGCATCCGCAGCCATTCGGGGCTGGGGATGTTGCCGGGGTTCTCGCCGGTGACTTCGACGCCGGTGACCCGCCCCAACCCGAGCAGGTTGGTGATCGTCTGGATGTTGCGGATGCCGGCGTGGTTCGCGTAGCGATAGAAGAAGCCGTTGCAGCTCACCTTGATCGCCGAGCTGAGATCGAGGCTGCCGTGCCCGGAGGACCAGCACTTCATGAACTTGTTCCCGTATTGGGCCCCGCCCCCGCAGGGAAAGCGGCGGTCGCAGGAGCCGGAGAGGCAGCCGGCGAGGGCCACCGGGATCTTCCCGGTCGAGCCGGGGGCGTAGGGGTTGATGGCCCGGCTGAACATCGGGCTGGTGGGATCCTCGGTGTAGCGCTTCCAGTCGTCGAGCCGCACCTCGGGGATGAAGACGTTGGGGTTGAAGGAGGGCACCGAGGCGATCGCCAGCACGTCGCCGTTGCGCGGGTCGATCACGACGGCGGCGCCGCGTCCGATCTTGCGGAGGCTCTGCTCGACGACCGTCTGGATGCGGGCGTCGATGGTGAGGTAGACGTCCGATCCCGGTTCGGGCTCGGTGCGGCTGACCTCGCCGACGAACTTGCCCTTCTCGTCCTTCTCGATGACGAGCTTGCCGGGCTTGCCCTGGAGGTAGTGGTCCATGGTCTTCTCCACGCCCATCACCCCGTAGTCGTCGCCGACGTAGTAGTTGAACTCCCGCTTCCGCTCGTCCGGCACCTGGTCGGGGTCGGCGAGGTTCATGTAGCCGAGGACGTGGCAGGCGAGGGAGTCGTAGAGGTAGCGGCGTCGGCCGCTGCGGGTCACGGTGACGCCGGGGATGCCGATGTTGTTTTCCGCGAAGCGGGCGAACTCCTTGAAGCTGAGGTCGCGACGGTAGGTGAAGGGGACGATTCCGCGGTTCGAGCGGTAGTGGACCCGCATCGCGCTGGTGCTGTAGTCGGCCAGCAGCCCCTGCTCCTGCAGGCCGGGGAAGACGGTCTCCTCGACGATGGCGACGATGTCCGTCTCCTCCCTTTCCTCCTGCAGTCCGTAGCGGTCGAAGCGCTCCCAGGTGTAGGTGGGGAGATTGTCGTGCGTCTTCAGGTAGGCCGCGACGACCTCGCGCAGGTCGAGCTGGAGTTCGTAGGTCGGCGTGCTGTCGACCAGGGTGAGGCCGTTGCGGTCCCTGATTTCGCCGCGGATGCCGGGGATGCGGACGGATTCGAACTTGCTGCCCGGCACCCGGGCGGCCCAGCCGGCGTGGTCCGTCACCTGGATGCGGTGGAGACGGTAGACGAGCAGGGAGAAGCCCGCCATCACCAGCACGGCGAGGAGGTAGAGCCGGAATCTAAAATGCGTCACCATCGTGTGTCTGGCGCCGCCCGGGCCCGCCGATACGGGCGCGATGCCGCATCCGTCCCGCGACGCGGCTCA
>CAYMMC010000119.1:0-8124 GCA_964391125.1 uncultured Akkermansia sp. | reverse complement strand
GCTTTTCCCCGCCCGAGAGAGGGCCCACGGGACGGTCGCCGGGCGGGGCGGAGAGCTCCCGGCGCAGCGTTTCGACGCGGGCGTCGAGATTCCAGCCGTCGGCATGGTCGATGAGGGACAGGAGCCGGTGCGATTCGTCGGGAGAGAGCGCATCGGTGGTCTCGTAGCGCTCGATCGCGGCGATGAGGTCGGCCGCGCCGGCGCGGATGTTCTCCTCGACGGTGGCGTTCTCGTCGAGCTGGAACTCCTGGGGCAGGTGGCCGACGACCAGCCCCTGCTTCCGCGAGACCGTGCCGGCGTCGGGTTGCTCGTCGCCGGCGAGGATGCGGAGGAAGCTCGACTTGCCGCTGCCGTTGCGGCCGACGAGCCCGACTTTCTCGCCGGGGTAGATCGCGAGAGTGGCGCCGTCGAGCACGGGATCGCGACCGAAGGAAAGGGACAGCTCCGCGGCGGAAAGGATGGCGTCGGCCTGGACGGGGGAGGGGGGCATGGGCCGCCAATGTAGCGGCGCAGCGCCGCATGACAAGGGGGCCTGCGGGGGGAGGCGGCGGACGTGCCCTACGCGCCTTCGCCGCCCGAGGAGTCCGGACTGTTGAGGAAGTCGCTGGCGAGGGCGACGAGGTCCTCGCCCGAGCCGAGGTAGCGCTGCCGGTATTCGCCGACGGCTTCGCTGCGGCTGCGGAGGAATTCGCCCAGCTCTCCGCCGAGGCCGCCTCCCTCGCTGCGCGCCCATTGGAGGAACTCGGCGACGCAGCGGTGGCTCGATCCGGCGCCGATGGCGTTGAGCGAATCGCGGAAGCGGGTCGCGTGGTCCCAGTCGAGGTTGGAGACGAGATACTCGACCCCGGTCTCGCGGATCGCCGAGTCGATTTCCTGGATCTCTTCGAGTTTCACGTCCCGGGGATTGTAGGGGGCGCAGGCGATGAGCGCCTCGACGAGATCTTCGCGCGAACGGATGTCCTTGAGCCGCTTTTTGGGGAGGAACGCCTCGCCGTCGGCGCCGTGGTCGAGGAGGAAATGGATGATGTGGCGGTTGCGGTTGACGATGGCCAGGAAGAGCGGCGCTCCGTCGCGGTAGTTCACGTCGGCCCCTTCCTCCAACGCCTCGCGCGCGTTGTCGATGGAGCCGACGCTGCAGGCTAGTTCCAAGGTCCGGTTCGCAATGGGGTCGCTCATGGAAGGGAAGAAATACCGAAAACTCTAGAAATTCGAGAAATTTAACACATGACGGAGGCTCCGCAAACGCGGATCACTCCGCTTCCCGATAGCGCATCAGGCCCTGCACGATCTCTTCGGCGAGAACCTGGCGGAACCACTCCGCGCCGCAGCGTTGGCTTTCCCAGCGGTTCGAAAGGAAGCCGCATTCCACGAGGATGCCGGTGACCGAGGTCAGTTCCAGCACTTTGAGCCGCTCGGGGCGAAAGCCCCGATTGCGCGTGACGAGGCGGCGGCCCAGCTCGCTCTGGACATAGCTGGCCAGCTTGCGGCCCGACTCGCTGCCCGGCCAGTAGAAGGTCTCCGTCCCGGAGATGCGGAAATCGACGTGGGCGTTGAAGTGCAGGCTGAGGAAGATGGTCTTGGCGGACCCGCTCCGGTTGGCCCGGGCCGCTCGGTCGGCGAACTCGACGTAGGAGTCGTCGTCGCGGGTCAGCTCGACGGAGATGCCCTTGCCGACGAGGAGCCTTTCGACGCGCTTGGCGAGATCCAGGGTGAGGTCCTTCTCCACGAGGCCGAACCCGCTCGCGCCGGGATCCTTTCCTCCGTGGCCGGGATCGACCACGACCCGGTCGAAGCGCTCCCCCGCACCGAGCGAGGCGACCGCGAACAGGCAAAGCAGGCAGAGACGACGCATCGCCGGCACGGTAGCGAAGCTTTCCGGAACTGTCGAGAAACGATTAAGATTTCTTGAATATCCGCCCTGAGCCGCCGTCTCGGATGCTCGTGTCCGAGCTTCTTGAGGGACCGCCCCTGCGACGGCCGCAAAAGGCCGTCTGGAATCGAGATTCCCGGGACGACGCTGTGAGCGATGTGGTAGCGGGGCGCGTTTCCGCTGGGCACTCCGCAGGGCTGCCGTCGACTGCAGCGCTCGGCGGAGGACAGCTGTGGACGAGACCCCGAATGACAGCCCCTTCCAAAGCCCATCGTTCCGATGCGATCGGAGCATACGTATATCTACGTATTTTTTTCGTAAACTTGCGAAGTTGTGACCATGTTCCGCTTGGAACATTGACAAGAGCGGAGCTTCCTTATTTAGTAAAAAGCCCGCGCCACTTGATTCATGGACCGCTCACAGGCGGCGCTCTCTCAACGATGCAGCATTTGAATGCCCATCCATTGCTCTACGCCGTGCTCGGATGTCTCATCGGGTTCTGCGTGGCGGCGTTCGTTTGTTTCCAGATCGTGAGATGCTGGAGATTCGCCAAGTTGGGCTGGGACAAGGGGGATCTTGCCCGGAAGCCGCAATCGACACCGATTCTGCGTCTCGGAGGCGTCGGCGTCGCCTCCGCTCTGGTGGCTCTGACGGCAATCTGGGGGATCGTCGTGCCTTCCATGCCCGGGCGGATCCTCGAGCCGTGGACGCTGCTCGCGGTATGCCTCCTGTTCTTCGGCGTCGGCATACTGGACGACATGTCGTCGGTGCCCGCCTTGCTGAAGCTGGCCGCGCAGATCGCGATCGCGTCGTTCGCCTACTCGTTCGGCTTCCGGGTCGAATTGCTGTCGAGCCCGTTCAGCCCCGCGAGCATCGAGCTGGGGGGGCTGTCGTTCCTCGTGACGGTCGTTTGGATCGTCGCGATCCCTAACCTGATCAACCTCACGGATGGCATGGATGGCCTCGCCGGCGGGATCAGCATCGCATTGGTGGGGACCTTGGCGGTCGTCTCGTGGATGGGGCGCGACATGGTGTCGGTCGTGCTGACGGTCGGAATGATCGGGGGAATTCTGGGATTTCTGTTGTTCAACCTTCCTCGGGCCCGTCTCTATCTCGGCGATGGCGGGGCCTATCTGATCGGAGCCTTCATCGCCTGCGTCTCGATCCCCTCCTCGCAGAAGGGGCCCATCGCCGGATCCCTGCTGGTCGTCGTGATCGCGCTTGCGCTGCCCATCGCCGACGCCTCCTTCGCCGTGCTGCGACGGTTTTTCTACGGGTTTCCGATTTGGCAGGCGGACCGGGAGCACATCCACCACCGCCTCGTCACCCTCGGCTTGCGCCGAGGCGTTGTGATCGGCCTGTTGATCCTCGCGGTGGTCTTCTTCTCCGTTCTGGGCCTTCTTCTGCTCTACAACCCGCAGCGCCTCTGGCCCGTCTCGATCACCATGGGCTGCGGCGTGGCCATTTTCCTGATGAGGAAGCTGGGGTACTGGGGCAGCTGGTCGGCGTTCCGAAACCATGTGAAGCGGATCTGGCAGACGAGGCGAAGGGTCCGCTATGCGTGTGCCCTGGGGACCGTTCTCGAACACGAGCTCGATTGGGTCGACTCGGCGGAAGAGTTCTGGAAGGATTTCCACCGTGCTTTGATGAAGTCGGGGATGGAGCCGAATGTCGTCGGCATGCCCGAGCGCGAGGGGAAGCAGTGCCTCGACGTCCCCCTTGCCGACGGACGGGTTTGGAGGCTCTGGCATCCGAGCGGCTGCGAGGAGATGCATTGGGGGAAGGTTGCCGGCTGTTTTCTCGGGCCCCTCTCCCGGGCCATTTCCAAGTGGGGCGACGCCGCCCCCGATCTCGGCCTTGTTTCCGCACCGCCGAGCCCGGTGGCATCCGGGTTGTCGGTCCAGGACGCCCCAAAGGCGACCGGGGGGCCTCTCACGCTTTGACGATCGCGGCGGGGCCGTCGATCCCGGTCGTGGCATTGCGAGTGTCGATGATCAGGCTGGCCCACTGCGAGAGCTCCGCGATGGAGAAGAGGCGATGCCAGGTGGCGATGACGACGGCGTCCTGGCGACGGACGACCTCCTCCGACCATGGCTGCGATTCGACTCCCTGCCAGTCGCGATGCTCCCGGGTCGGGCCGATCACGGGGATGTGCGGATCGCAGTAGGAGACCTCGGCCCCGAGGGCGGCGAAGCGGTCGAGCAGGGCGAAGGTGGGGGATTCGCGCATGTCGTCGACGTCCGCTTTGTAGGCCAGTCCGAGGATGAGGATTCGGCTGCCTTTGACGGGCTTGCCGGCGTCGTTCAGGGCGGTCGCGGTCTTATGCACCACGTGTGCGGGCATCGCCCGATTCACCTGGCCGGCAAGTTCGATGAAGCGGGTGTGGACGCCGAACTCCCGGGCCTTCCAAGTGAGGTAGAAGGGATCGATCGGAATGCAGTGTCCGCCGAGTCCGGGGCCGGGGTAGAAAGCGTTGAAGCCGAAGGGTTTGGTGGCGGCCGCGGCGATCACCTCCCAGATGTCGATGTCCATCGCTTCGGCGACGAGCTTCAGTTCGTTGACCAGCCCGATGTTGACGGAGCGGTAGATGTTTTCGAGGAGCTTGGCAAGCTCGGCGACGCGGCATCCGCTGACCGGAACGATGGTGTCGAACACGGCCGCATAGAGGGCGGAGGCCGCTTCGAGGCAGCGGGGAGTCAGTCCACCGACGATTTTTGGAACTTGCGTCGTCCGGAAGTCGCGGTTTCCGGGATCCTCCCGTTCGGGAGAATAGGCGATGTAGATGGACTCCCCCGGGACCAGTCCCCGGGACGCCGCCCTTGGGATGATTTCTTCTTCGGTGGTGCCCGGGTAGGTCGTGCTCTCGAGCGCGAGCACGGTTCCGGGTCGAAGATGCGGGATGACCGAGTCCAAGGTATTCCTAACGCAGGAAAGATCCGGCCCGAGATGTGCGTCCAAAGGAGTCGGTACGCAGATCAGGAGCGCGTCTACCCTCGAGGCCAGCGCGTAGTCCGTGGTCGCTTCGAAGCGTGCCGCCGCGAGGCCTTCCTCGAGGCCCGATGCGTCGATGTGCTTCAGATAGCAATGACCTCGGAGCAGGGCCTCGGGTTTGGCCGGGTCGATGTCGAATCCGATGACATGGAATCCTTTGCGAAGGAAGGCGAGGAGGAGAGGTAGACCGACATATCCCAGGCCGGCGACGCCGACCACTGCGGCCTTTTGTTCGAGTTTGGACAGGATTTCCATGTTGGGGCGAGTCAGTCAGGCGGTCTATTAATTCGCCAAGACGGGATTGGCAACCGCATTGATGGCTCCCATGCGGGACGGGATGGAAGCGTTCGGGGAGGAAAGCAGAAGGTAGGCGGCCATTTCTTCCGAAAACAAACGCCAGGCCTCCTCGAAATCGTCCGTCCTCTGGACTCGGGCGAGGAGCACGCTTCCCGGCGGAGAGGGCATTCGAGAAAACGCCATCTGCATCCAGAGCGGGCGTTTCTCGGGCTTTTCCGAGGATGGCTGGATCGGACTCGATTCGGGGAGCCAGACAAGCTTGAAAATGAAAAGCGGCGAAGGGCTCGTCGGCTCCCGGAAGCGGAGGCAGCGCACTGGAATGTCTCTGCCTCCGATCTGGATCGGCCTCGAGGGGAGGGTTGCTTCGAGCTGGCAGCCGGTGGTGCGCATGCAGACCTCGGGCGGATGGGTGAAGAGGTCGTTCCAGAGACTGGGGTTTCCAGGACGATACTCCATGAAGAGGAGCGATCGGATGACATTGTCGTCTTCGATGGGGGTCCGGTGGAAGGTGGCGCTGTCGTAGCGGATCGCACCCGTCTCGACGTGTTCGGAGACGGAGAGGGAGCGGAGCGGGGTGGCGTTCTCCATTGAGCGTGCATCGAGGGCGAGGCGGGGCGTCTCCGACCAGGCTTCGCCGGAGGCGGTCGGGGCGAACCACCACAGGCGCGTGGATTCGGTGGCGAGCATCAGGGCGATTCCTGCGGCGAGCCAATGCGAAGTGCGGCCCCGGCCCCGCCTCCGAGACCCGTTGGGCGGAAGATGGTCGAAGGACTTGGACGTTTGAACCGTCGCGGCCGGGTTGAATCGATCCATCAGGAAACCCGATGCGATGACCAGTCCGTAGCTGATTGCGAGGGCGAGGAGGCCGGCCGGGTCGTGGGCCCTTTCGAGTCCCTCCGGGCCTCCGGCGGCGAACTCGCGCACCAGCAGGACGACCCGGAAGGTGTTGCCGACGAAGGCTCCGGCGGCGGCGAGCATGACGAGAGCCACGCGCGAGGGCGCAGGCAGGCGCAGCAGTTCGCCCACGAAGAGCCCCGCCATCAGGCAACTCTGGAACGAGCGGATGCCGCTGCATCCGTCGTTGATGTCGAGCGGCTGACCGTTCACGAGGAACGCGGCCTCCTCGAGCACCACCGGCAATCCTTGTAGCGTGGCGATCTGGCCTCCGGTCAAGGTCACGGCTTCGGTGAGATGCGAGACGAGGAATTGTTCGACCGAGGAGGGAGGGGGGATCGCAACGAGGGCGAAGAGAATCGCAGGAAGGAGGTGGCGCGCGGCTCGGCGTCCCAGCGTGAGATGGACGGCGGCAAAGCTGAGCCACACGGCGATCAAACCGTGGAGCCAGAGCGGAAGGCGCCAGTGGACGTTTCCCCCTTCGACGATCCTGAGGAAGGCGAGTGCGGCCATGGCGGAAAAGAGCATCGCCCAGGCCGCGAAGGGAGGGCGTAGATTCGCCTCCGGTCCAACGGGGAGCTCGCGGAGTCGCCGATGGACGAAGAACCAAGTCGCTGCCGGGACGAGCCATCCGTAAGCGTAGTAGTTGCCGTCCCGCCACGAAGGGATCAGCGCGAGAAAGACTTGGAGCCAGATCAGCCCCAGGAAGGAGAGCAGGACGGCGCGATTCATCTCCCGCCGCCTCTCCGAGGCCTTGACCGGCTCCCCTCTTTCGCGGGGCTGGAAGGGGAAGGCGGGCGCTCTTCGCGGAACAGGTTGGCCAATTCGGCTTTGTCGAGAGAGGTGGAGTGCTTCGGTTCTGCGACGGAGAGCGCGTTCGAAAACGCTTGGCGACCGGAATCGCGACGGGGACGGCGATGTTGCGGACGACCGGAATCCGTCGCCCAGCCGAAAGCCAGATAGACCGCCGCGACGGCTTGGATCGCCCCGATCTGCAGCGGGAAATCGACGAGCGAATGGAGGGAGACGATGGCGAAGGCGAGGAGCGCGGCGCTGGCCGTGTAGGTGCGGGCGCGGTGACGACGGTATTTGGAGGCGAGGCGCCACAGGGCGCCTGCGAAGACGAAGAAGATCAACGCCGCGCCGAGGACGCCCCATTCCGCGATCGTCTGCAGGTAGTCCTGATGGGCGAAGGTCCACCTCCCGCCCAGCTCTGCCGCGCCGAAGATCGAGTAGTAGGGGAATAGAAGACCGAAGGTGCCGGGCCCGAAGCCAGTCAGCCAGCCATCCTTGCACATGTCGAGCGCGGCCTCGTAGGCGAGGAGCCGTCGTTTGAAGCTGACTCCTTCGCTCAAGGTCGCTTCCCACTTCGACGAGACGATTTCGGCGCTGAACAGGGAGAGCACCGCGAGGAAGCCGATGGCGAGGATTCCAACCACGATGCCGGTGACCCGTGCGTTGCCCCGCAAGGGCGGCAGGCAGCGACGAAACAGGAGGAGCGCGCCGATGGCGGCGGGAACGAAGACGAGATGTCCGAATTTGGAGGTGTTGACGAGAACCGCCCCTGCGGTGAAGAGCAGGCAGTTCGCCCACCAGGCGGTTGCGAGAAAGCTCCTTTCGCGATGGTGGAGAGACTGCAGGAGCAAGGCAAGCGCCGCCGGCCAGCAGAGGTTGAGGAAGGCTACCGCGTTGCCGTGATAGCGGAAGGCGGCGAAGAAGGTCCGCTCTTCGTAGATCCGGGTCGTCCAGAGCATGCTGGTCGAGCCCGACGCCTTTTGGTAGATTCCGATGAGGGCGACGGCAAAGCCCGCCGTCGCGACCGTCCGGAGGAGGAAGTGGCGGTTGCGCGGGTCGGAACAGAGTCGGGTGAGGGTCGCGAGGTAGACCGAGAGGCAGGAGAGGTGCAGCACCACGGGCCAGGAGGAAGCGAGGTCGTGCGTTCCCGGAAGCCAGGAGATGGACGATTCGGTGGGGTGGAGGGAGTCGAGCCGCGCGTCGAAGGAGAATTTCGGATTGAGCAGGAAAATCGCCCCCAAGACCGCCAAGGCTGCCAGCGCCCAGAACAGGGGGGC
>CAYMMC010000118.1:6062-8194 GCA_964391125.1 uncultured Akkermansia sp. | reverse complement strand
CAGGCGCGACACCTCCGTCGAGGTCTTCTCCGTGATGCGCTCGGAGCGCTCGATCCGCCGCGCCGACGTCTGCCTGCTCGTCATCGACGCCTCCTCCGGCGTCACCTCGCAGGACCGCCGCATCGCCAAGACGGTCATCGACGAAAACAAACCCTGTCTCGTCGTGCTGAACAAGTTCGACCTCTACCATCCCGACGCCAAGTACCGCGACCGCATCGAGCAGTTCCGCGAGGAGCTCGGCGACGACCTCTTCTTCCTCCCTACGCCCCGAAGGTCGCCATCTCGGCGAAGCAGCGGGACCATCTCGGCAAGATCTTCGAGGCTCTCGAGCGAGTCGTCTCCGCCTCCGCCAAGCCGGTTCCCACCGGCGCCCTCAACCGGCTCCTCCAGAGCGCGATCGAGCGCAATCCGCCTCCGGTCCGCCAGGGCAAGCGGCTCAAGCTGCTCTACGCCACCCAGCGCCGCGAGGACCGGCCGAAGCGGATTCCGGTGCCCGAGTATCTCCTCTTCGTCAACCACGCCGAGCTGCTCACCCGCACCTACGAGCGCTTTCTCGAAAACCGGATCCGCGAGGAATACCCCATGGAGGGACTGCCCTTCGTCTTCGAGGTGAAGTCGCGCGTTTCGGAGACCAAGGAGAACCGGAACCTGAAGGCCAAGGCGGCCGGACCGAAGCCGGAGACCGCCGCGAAGCGCCCGGCGCGGAGACAGGCCGGTAGAAAGCGGGCCGTTCCCGACAAGAAGGGAAAGGCCTCGTGAGCCGCCCTCACCTCGACCGGATCTCGTCGACCTCCTCGGGAGTCGCCGGGAGGACGTTCATTTTGGCGTCGTTCGGGATCTCGACCTCGGGATTCTCCTCGTAGAGGTAGGACTCCATGATCATGTAGACCTTGCCCCGGCTGTTGGGCCGGAAGGTTCTGGAGCCCAGCGCCCGGGTGATCTTGATGGGCGCCTCCCCCGTCTCGATCTCGAGGACGAACTGCTGCTGGCCGCTGAGACCGAAGGAGGGGTCGACCTTGCGCATCTCGGTCTGGATCTCGACGAGCGGCCGGAAGAGCTCCTGGTAGGCGACCTTGCCGTCCTTGATCTCCGGCGGCGAGACGCGGGGCACCTCGAGGTCGACGAAGATGTTCAGCGAGCCCCGCGGCTGGTTCGCCACGAGGTCGGGATTGGTGGCGACGAGCGCGGCGGTGTGGGGCACCTCGACGAAGCCGTCCCCATCGACGGGCAGGACGAGGGGCTTGTCCTCGATGTCGAGGAACAGCTCGATGTCCGTCGGCTTCACGTTCGGATTGCGGCTTTCGATGCGCAGCTTGTAGCTCTCCGCGTCGGGCTTGGCGCGGACGTCGCTCTGGGCGATGCGGAGGAGCTGGGCGTAGGGCAGGCGGGCGAGATCGCCGTAGCTGAGCGGCCGGCCCGAAAGCGTCTCTGGCGTAGCGACCGGCGCGTCGCCGGAGGCATTCCCCTTCCCGGCTTCCTGGGCCTGGAGTCCGGCGAAGGCCGCGAGGGAGGCGGCGAGAAGGGACGCGTGGACAAGGCGGGGAAGGCGTTTCATTGGCGTCTGGATTGAGCGAATCTAGCGAAGCGCACGGCAAAGCGCAACTCAACTCTCCCGCCGCCCCTTCCCCCCTTCCCCCGCATTGCGCCAAATGGAATCAGACAGCTCCGGCAGAACCGGAGGTTTGGGAATTGGAGCCGCCCGAAGCCTAAAAGGCACCCAACTCCTCACGGCTTCGGCTCCGCCCCGGTCTCCGCCTCGGGCCAGCCGAACTGCCTGCGGATGAACTCGAAGGTGCCCTTGGCCTGGATCTCGTGGCCGCCGTCGAAAAACTCGATCTCCGTCATTTCGGGGATCTTCAGCTTGCTGTAGAGCCGGTTCACCCTGGCGTATTCGAAACCGACCCATTCGTCGATTCCCACGCCGTCGGCATGGCCCCGCTCCACCATGAAGGCGCGCGGCGCGATCATCGCCGCCATCTCGGCATGGCCGAAGCGCATCCCCAGATTGAAGTTCGGCGTCTCGTACTCGGGGACGTACATGTAGCTGTTGCCCCAACTGGTCGTGACGCATTTCCAGATCCATTCGTTGAAGTCGCCCGAGCAGACGCTGAGGGCGTAGCGCGGCTCGACGG
>CAYMMC010000118.1:0-6052 GCA_964391125.1 uncultured Akkermansia sp. | reverse complement strand
GCTCGGTCAGCCAGTCGAGGAGCCGGTCGTGCTGCGCGAAGATCACGGCGAAGGTGTTCTGCCCGAGGGGATGCGCCTTCCGCTCGGCCAAGCGGAAGAAGCGGTCCGAGGTCCGCCAGGGGAAATGCGGGGCGAAGACGACGAAGCCCTGTTCGACCAACTGCACCGCGTAGGCCTTGTAGGCCTTGTTGGTCTCCGGATCCTCGTTGATCACCACCGCCGGCACCCCCGATCCGCCATGCTGGGCGACGATGACGGGACGCCGCTCGTCGGGCCGAAGATTCTTCGGCAGCAGCAGGTAGCCCCAGACGAACAAATCCGGCTTCGCGACGTCCAGCGTCACTTCGTAGGCGCTCCAGGCGGGGCGCTCGAACAGCAGGCGCGATTTCGGGTTCAAGGGCGTCCCGTCGTCGGGGAGGCGGCCGTTGACCTCGTCCCGGAAGGCCTCGCGGTAGGGCGCCATCGCCGCGTCCCACGCCTCCGGCGTGGTGATGGGCACCCGGTTCCAGAGAAACTCGTCGCGAACGGCCCGGGAGCGGTCGATCCATCCTTGGAGATGGCGACCCAGCTCGGCCACCTGCCGCTCCTGCCTCTCTTCCGCGAAAACCGGATCGGGCGCGGGAAGCGGGTCGGCACCTGGAGCGGCCATGGCGGGCCGCTCCAGGCCGAGGGCGCTCAGGAACGAAAGCAAGCTCTCCTCCGCCATCGGTCCGATGGTGCGGTCGCTCTCCGCGCCGCCTCGCTTCCCGGAATCGCGGTAATGAAAGCCCAAGGTCTCCTGGAACGCCCCGAGGAGCCGCTTGGCCCGCTCCACTTCGAAGGCCACGTTCGAAAAGACCGGCGTCACGATCCGCCCCGGCGCCGCCGAAGCGCCCAAGCGGGCGGGCACCCCCGGCAGTGGCGCGGGCGGCCCGTCCACCCGCGGGGCGCGGGAATGCTCGATCACGAGCCGCCGCGGAGCGATCAGGCAGGCGACCTCCGCGTCGCCGAACTCCCTCAGCAGCCCGAACACGTTCCGGTAGAGCGGCTCGGTCCAGAGGCCCTCCCGGCGGTCGAAGTATCCGCTCACCAACGCGGCGTCGATCCGGGTGTCGGCGGCGGCGGCGTAGAGCGTCAGCAGCCCTCCCTCGCCCCAGCCGGCCACGCCGATCGGCAGGGCTTGGTCCGCGTTCTGGCTCTCGAACCAATCGATGGCGCCGGCGATCTTCTGGATCTCGCAGCCGATGACGTGGCGCCCGAAGGTGTAGGCCTGCCGGTAGATCCACTCCCGATGCGGCTGGTTGGTGAAGCGGTCCAGGTCCGCATCGCCCGAATGGGTCGAAGCCCGGTCGATCAGCACGGGCACGACGACTTGGCAGCCGCTCTCCGCCAGGCGGCGGGCGTAGGGCGAAACGTCCCCGCCGTCGCCCGGAGCGGCGCCGACGAGCCGTTCGGGGAGCTGGTCGGCATCCGGGATCGCCACGACGCGCGCCACCACCTCCCCCTTGGGCTGGAGCAGCAGCCCCTCCGCATGCACGCCCTCGTACAAGGGCCATCTCACCGCATGGACGGTGAAGGCGTCGGTCTCGGCCTTCTTCGCGGGAGAGGCGAGCGTGCCCACGAGCTCCAAATCCGTGACCGTCGTGCGCGGCTCCACGGCGCCGAGAATCCGGACGAGTCGTTTCCGATTGGGTTCCACCGACGCGGCGTAGGCCTCCGGCGAGGCGAAGTCGGGCTTCCAATGCGCCTCCCGACCGTCGGGCGAGCGTTGGGTCTCCCTCTCGTAGTAGTCCGAAATCCCTGCGGCCATGCGTTCGGACAAATCTTCCTCTCCCGTCAGCAAGGCCGTTCCGGGGAGGGGGCCCGGCTCGGAAGCCGTCGCCGACACCGCGACGGCCAGCGGCAACAGCATGGCTCGTAGCCGCCGCAGGCTTCGGCGTGGCAAAGGAGGGGCAGGCGGGCCGGACAGCCCCGGAGGAGTTTCGGACGAGATCATGGAATCCTGGCGTGTTTCCCAGCAAGCCCCGCGATGGGAGGGCGGGCAAGTGACGCGATTCGGCAGGTTCGTCCTTCCGCGGAAAGCGGGCGGACTCAGACGCTCCCCTCGCGATTCGCTTGCAGCAGCATCTCCGCACGGGCCAGCGCCTCGTCGATATGGGCGCAGAAATTATCGACGCCGATCTTGTCCACCAGCCCGCTGCGGTAGAGCACCGACATCGGCTGCGGCTGCACCCCCGTCAGCAGCACGGTCACGCCATCCCTCCGCATCTTTTCAATGGCAAGCTCGAGGGATCGGAGCGCGGTCGCGTCGATCGCGGGGACGTTTCTCATGCGGAAGACGACGACCTTGGGCCCCCTCGCCCCGTGACCCCGCAAGGCGCCTTCCAACTTGTCCGCTGCCGCGAAGAAGAACGGCCCCTCGAAGCGGAAGAGCACCACGCCATCCGGCACGCGCTTGTTCAGGAGGGAGTTCGCCCCCTTCGATTCCGGATCGCTCTCCGGCGTCAGCAAGCGCACCGTGCTGATCTGGTCCATCCGCCGGACGAAGAGGACCACGGCGATGACGAGCCCCGCCGCGACGCCGACGGTCAGATCGAAGATCACGGTCAGGGCGAAGGTGATCGCCATGACCACGAAGTCGGACCGTGCCCCGCGCCACAGCTCGCCGAAGGTGTCCCACTCCGCCATGCGGATGGCCACGGCCATGAGCACGGCGGCGAGGGTGGCGAGGGGAATGTGCCCTGCCAGCGGACCCGCGACGAACACGAAGGCGAGGAGGACGAGCGAATGGACCACCCCGGCGATCGGCGAGCGGGCGCCGCCCCTGATGTTCGCGGCGGTGCGGGCGATGGCGCCGGTCGCGGCGAATCCGCCGATCAGCGGCGTCGCGAGGTTGGCCAATCCCTGGCCGATGAGTTCGGCATTGGAGTCGTGCCTCGTGTCCGTCATGCCGTCGGCCACGGTCGCGGAGAGGAGGCTCTCGATCGCGCCTAGCGCGGCGATGGTGAAGGCGGGCGCCGAGAGTTCGCGAAGCAACTGCAAGGACACCTCGGGAAAGTGGAATCCGGGAAAGCCCGAGGGGAAGGCCCCGAACCTCGACGAGATCGTGGCGACGTCCTCCCAGCCCAGCAGGAACACCGCGAGGGAGCCGACCACGACCGCGACCATGGAGGCAGGAAGGCGGGAAAGGCGCTTCGGCCAGAGCAGGGCCACGGCGAGCGAGAGGGCGCCGATGATCACCACCCGCAGGCTCGTTTCGTCCAGTTGCCGCGCCGTCTCCCAGAGCAGTTCGGGCAGGTAGTGGGGTCGGTGCGCTAGCTGCAGGCCGAAGAATTCGGGCAACTGCCCGGCGAAGATGATCACCGCAATCCCTGCGGTGAAGCCCGCGATCACCGGATAGGGAATGTAGCGCAGCATCGCGCCGAAGCGGAAGATCCCCATCAGCACCAGCATGGCTCCGGCCATCCCCGTTGCGACCAGGAGCCCCTGGTAGCCGTGCGACGCCACGATTCCCGCGAGCACCGGCACGAAGGCGCCGGTCGGCCCCGCGACCTGGAAGCGCGAACCGCCGCAGAGCGCCACGATCAGTCCCGCGACGATCGCCGTCCAAATCCCCTGCCCCGGATCCTCCGCGCCCGACGCGATTCCGAAGCCGATAGCCAATGGCAACGCGATCACGCCCACCGTCAGGCCGGCGGCGAGATCGCGACCGAGATCGGAGAGGCGGTAGTCCGCGAATGCCGTCGCGGCGACGGGACGATAGCGGGCAATCCAATCGGACACGACGCAATGAAGCGTCTCTTCGCCCCCAGCGCAAGCCCCCGCCCGTCAAGACGGAGGCTCTTTTGAATGGGGTGCCGACGCCCGAGGTAGCCGGACGCCGACAAGCCCGTCCCGTCGCCGGCGACAAGACGGCATGACAATTCTCAAAATTTTTTAAATTTGATTTTTTATGTTAAAATATGTTAAATTTTTATTCATGCTTACTTTCTCGTCCTGCCGCTGTCTCTCGTTGGCTGCCCTTCTCGCGCTGCCTCCTCTTGCCGGGATCGCTGCCGAGCCGCCGCAGCGGCAGCGGTCCTTTCGTCCCATCGTGCCGATCAAGCAAAGCATCCGAGGCGGCTTCGATCAGATGAGAAGCCAGACGGTGAAGTTGACCATCCCTCCTCCGCCCATCGCCGAGTCTCCGGCGGTCGCCGCGGCCCCCTCGCTGGACGAGACCGCGCCGACATCCGCCGCCGCAGCCCCCTTGGCCGATCTCCCTCCGGAGCCCAAGCCATCCGCCGGTGACGAGGTCGACGCGGACATGGTCAAGCCCGGCGGGTCGGAAACTCCGCAGGACTCCTCCTCGGCTTCCGAAGAGAAGCCCAAGGGCCCCACCCTCAGCCAACTCCGCGACGAGGCCCATTCCCTCGCCGGCAAGAAGCTCCGCTACGTCTTCGGCGCCGCCAATCCCGACTCCGGGGGACTCGACTGCTCCTCGACCATCCAGTTGCTCCTCACCAAGATCGGCGTCGAGGGGGTGCCGCGGACTTCCTACGACCAATACTACTGGCTGAAGCGGAAGAAGCTCCTCGACGACGTCTACGGCAAGGGGGCCTCCTCGAAGCTGCTCAAGAAGCTCTCGCCCGGAGATCTCATCTTCTGGGGAGGAACCTGGAAGTCGGGGCATCGGGTCTCCCACGTGATGCTCTACATGGGATACGATCCCGCCGCCGACAAGCACTACGTCTTCGGCGCCCGCAGCAAGAACACGACCGGGCTCACCGGGGCCGGGGTGGACATCTTCGAGCTCGACACGGAACGGGGCCGCCTCGTCGCCCACGGCAAGATTCCCGGCCTGATCTACGATTGAGCGCCGAGCGCCGCCTCCGCGGGGCGCTCCCGGAATTCCCCGCTACTTCATCGGGGCGAGGAGGTCGTCCAGCTCCTCCTCGGAGAAGGACAGCTTCTGCGGGGCCCCCTCGAGAATACCCTCGAAGAGGGCCCGCTTCTTCTGCTGCAGCATGAGGATCTTCTCCTCGATGGTGCCCTCGGTGATCAGCTTGTAGACGAAGACGGGGTTCTTCTGGCCGATGCGGTAGGCGCGGTCGGTGGCCTGCGCCTCCAGCGCGGGATTCCACCAGGGGTCGAAGTGGATCACCGTGTCGGCCAGGGTCAGGTTCAAGCCCGTGCCGCCCGCGCGCAGGCTGATGAGGAAAACCGGGGCCTTGCCCGCCTGGAAGTCGTCGCAGAGCTGGCCGCGGTCCTTCGACTGCCCGGTCAGGGTCAGGTATTTCACCCCCGCCTTGTCCAGCGCCTGCTCGATGATCGACAGCATTCCGGTGAACTGGGAGAACACGAGGATGCGCCTCCCCTCCCGCACCATCGAGGGGATCCATTCGAGGAAGAGGTCCATCTTGGCCGAGGTCTTCACCTTCTGCGCCGAGGGGAGCCGCAGCAGTTGCGGATGGTTGCAGACCTGACGCAGCTTGAGCAAGGCGTCGAGGACGAGCAGCTTGCTTTTCTCCAGGCCAAAGCGGGCGATCTCCTCGTGGACCTCCCGGCTCACGGCGGCCCGGACGGCCTCGTAGAGCTCGACCTGCTTCGGATGCAGCTCGACGGTGCGGACGATCTCGGTCTTCGGCGGCAGATCGTGGGCCACCAGCGACTTGGTGCGGCGCAGCATCAACGGCGCGACCCTCTCGGCGAGGCGTTTGCGCAGGCCTTCGTCCCGGTGCTTCTCGATCGGCGTCCGGAAGCAGCGGTTGAAGCTCTCCTCCGTCCCGAGAAAGCCGGGGGTGAGGAAATGGAACTGCGACCACAGCTCGCCGAGATGGTTCTCGATGGGCGTGCCGGAGAGGCAGAGCCGGTGCCGGGCGTCGATCTTCCACGCCACCTTGGTGATCTGCGAGGAGGTGTTCTTGATCGTATGGGCCTCATCGAGGACGACGTAGTGGAACTTCTGGTTCAGCAGCTCCTCGGCGTCGCGGAAGAGCACCGGATAGGAGGTGACGACGAGGTCGCAGTGCTGCAGGACGGAGTAGTATTTCTTCCGGTTCGGCCCCTGCAGGGCCAGCACGCTCAGCGACGG
>CAYMMC010000117.1:0-8208 GCA_964391125.1 uncultured Akkermansia sp. | reverse complement strand
TCACCGGGGACTGGCTGAGGTTCCAGACGCAGGCGAGCTGAAGCATGGTCAGGCCGTGCTTCTCGGCGAAGGGGCGCATCCGCTCGAGCTTCTCGTTGCCGTGCTCGATCCATCCGGCGGGCCGGTAGCTGCGGTGGTCTCCGTCGCGGAAGAAATGCCCCGGCTTGACGTCGTCGTGGAAGATCCCGCCGAAGTCGACGACCCGCGCGAGGATGTCGACGCCGAACTCGTTGGCCACCGGCAGCACGTAGCGGCCCGGCCAGGGCTCCATCGGGTTCAGGATGATCATCGCCCAGGCGATGTCCCGGTGGAAGCGCTCCAGGCAGTAGGCCATGTCGATGGCGAAACCGTTCGCCGGCCCGGGGGCGATCCCCGTCATCTCGGCGAGGCCCTTTTCCCGCAGCCCCGCCATCGCCTCCCACACCGCCGGGGAGGAATAGCCGATGGAGTCGGGGTTGTGCAGCATCACCACGTCGAAATGGTCCGTACGGCAGCGCTCCGCGCACTTCGCCGTGGCCCGCTCCAGATACTCCGCGTAGCCTTCCGGTCCGCGCAGCTCGGGGTGGGTGAAGCGGGCGTAGCCCTTCGCCCCGGCGCGGACGCCGTCGTAGATGTCGTGTCCGATCATCGCGGCGAGGCAGTAGCTGTCGCGCTCGTAGTCCGCCAGCGCCTCGCCGAGCAGCTCGTCGCCCTTGCCGATGCCGTAGACGTCCGAGGTGAGGAAGGTGCGCACGCCCTGCTCGTAGGCCTGGCGGGCGAGGTTCTTCCAGCGCTCCTCGTCGAGGCGTTGGCCGAAGTGCATGAAGCGGCCCCCACTCCAGGAGCCGAAAGCGGTTTTCGTCGGGTTCATGGCCTCACTTGTCGCCGAGGCTCCGGCCCGGGTCAAGACGCGCGACGGCGCGGTGGCGTGGAGCCGGGATGGCCCGAAGTGGCGGGGTGGCCGGCCCGTCGCCGCACCGGGCCGGATCGCGCGTCGCGTTGGTCGCTTCGCGGACTCGCGATCCCGCGCGATCCGTGCGAGGGTGGACGATGCTCCCGCGCCATTCCCCGGCCCTCGCCGCCCTCCTCTGCCTCGCCCTCCACCCACCCGACCGAATGAGCTCCGCCGCCGAAGGAACCACCCGCCCGCCGCTCCCCTCGTCCGAGGAGATCGCCAAGCTGCCCGAGGACGGCGGCCCCGAGTTCAACCGGCTCGTCTTCGAGAAAAGCCCCTACCTCCTCCAGCACGCCCGCAACCCCATCGACTGGCGGCCCTGGGGCGACGAGGCCTTCGCCGAGGCGAAGCGGCTCGACCGGCCCGTCTTCCTCAGCATCGGCTACACCACCTGCCACTGGTGCCACGTGATGGAGCACGAGTCCTTCGAGGATCCCGAGGTCGCCGCGCTGATCAACGAGCGCTTCGTCGCGATCAAGGTCGACCGCGAGGAGCGGCCCGACATCGACGAGATCTACATGAAGGTGACCGAGGCCATGACCGGCAGCGGCGGCTGGCCCATGACCGTCCTGCTCACGCCCGACCGGCACGCCTTTTTCGCCGGCACCTACTTCCCCAAGGAGTCTTTGGCCGGGCGGCCCGGGCTCAAGCTGATCGTCACCGAGCTGCACAAGGCCTGGATGGAGAAGCGCGAGGAGGTCGAGTCCACCGCCCTCAACATCTCCGCCGAGCTGGGCAAGATCATGACCGGCACCCCCGGCGGGGCGCTTGATCGTTCCATTCTCGACGCGGCCCGGACCCAGCTCGGGGAGCGCTACGATCCCGAGCGCGGCGGCTTCTCGGTCCGGCCGAAATTCCCCGTCCCGCCGAACCTGAGCTTCCTCCTGCGCCACCATCTCCGCAGCGGCGACGCGGAGTCGCTTGCGATGGTCGAGAAGACCCTCGCCGAAATCCGCCGGGGCGGCATCCACGACCACGTCGGCTTCGGCATCCACCGCTACGCCACCGACCGCGAATGGCTCGTGCCGCACTTCGAAAAAATGCTCTACGACCAGGCGCTCTACGCCCTCGCCTGCCTCGAGGCCTACCAGGTCACCGGCGACGAGGCCCACGCCCGCAGCGCACGCGACGTCCTCGCCTACGTGGGCCGCGACCTGACCTCGGAGAAGGGCGGCTTCTATTCCGCCGAGGACGCCGACAGCGAGGGCGAGGAGGGCAAGTTCTACACCTGGACGAATGCCGAAGTGCTGGAGGTGCTCGGTCCCGAGGACGGCGCCTTCTTTCTGGAGACCTACCGCTTCGAGGAGGAGGGCAACTATCTCGACGAGGCGACCCATGAGAAAACGGGGACGAACATCCCCCATCTGCGCGCCGACCTCGCCGATGGCGACCGGGAGCGGGTCGAGACCCTGCGCGCGAAGCTCTTCGAGCGCCGCGAGACGCGCGTCCATCCGCAGAAGGACGACAAGATCCTCACCGACTGGAACGGCCTCATGATCTCCGCCTACGCCAAGGCGGCGCAGATCCTCGGCGACGAAGCCTACGCCGCGGCCGCGACGAAGGCGGCCGACTTCGTCCTCGCGACGCTGCGGACCGCCGACGGTCGGCTCCTCAAGCGCTACCGCCAGGGCGAGGCCGGCCTGACGGCCCATCTCGAGGACTACGCCTTCTTGATCCGCGGTCTCCTCGACCTCTACGAGACCAGCTTCGAGACCCGGCATTTCGAAGCGGCCCTCGCCTTGCAGAAAGTGGCCGACGAGCGCTTCTGGGACGGGGCCGAGGGCGGCTACTTCACCGTCGCCGACGACGCCGAGGCCCTCATCGTGCGGGCGAAGAAGCTCTATGGCGGCGCCATCCCCAGCGGCAACGCCATTTCCATCGGCAACCTCGCCCGCCTCCATCGCATGACCGGCGACCCCGCCCACGCCACCCGCGCCGAGGCGCTCGTGCGCGCCTTCTCCGGCGAGATCGCGGCGCAGCCCTCGGCCTACGCCGAGACGCTCTGCGGCCTCGATTTCCACTTCGGCCCCACCCGCGAGATCGTCGTCGCCGGGGAGAGGGACGCCCCCGACACCCGCGCCATGATCGCCGAACTGCGCAAGGGGTTCCGCCCGAACCAGGTCGTCCTCCTGCGCACCCCGGAGAACGCCGAGGCCCTCGCGAAGCTCGCGCCCTACACCGAGACCCAGAAGAGCCTCGGGGGCAAGGCGACCGCCTACGTCTGCCGCGACTTCGCCTGCGACGCCCCGACGACGGAGATCGCGAAGATGGCGGCCTCGCTGGAAAGGAAGTGACGGGATCTCGGGGGGGCTCCGCCCGCCCTCACCGGTCGAAGCGCGTCCACCACTCGTCGTCGGTCATCGCCGCCAGCATGGCCAGGCAATGCGGATGGTTGGCGCGCGCCGCGAGGATCCTCCGGCTGCCGTGAAAGCTGCCCAGCTCCAGCACCTCGATCTCCACCCAGCGGGCGCCCCATCGCTTCATCCCCTCCATGGTGGGGAAATACAGGTCGATGGTGCGGGACCCCACCAGGGCCTTGCCGTAGTCGTCCACCACGAAGACGCGGTCGTAGCCCTTGATCCGGAACTTCGTCCCCAGGGGAAAGCGAGACCAGTCCGCCGCCGCCGAATGGGCGTCGGGCGAATGGCTCAGCTCGGTCCCCAGGGCCGTCTTGGTGCCGTATTTGAGGTGGTCGGCCTCCGTGTGCGTGTAGGCGGTGGTGCGGGCCCGCGTCGTGAACAGCGCCACGCCCGCCCCGTCTCCCGGGGCGGCGCGGAGAGACGACAAGCCCGCCGCGAGCAAGGCCAGGCCCGTCCACCTCGGGATTGCAAAGAAGCGGTTCACTCGGCCACTATCGACTGGCGCAGGGAGGCTTTTCAAGGGAAAACCGAAGCCGGGCGTGCGGAGCGGCCCTGTCGAAACCCGGTTTAGACAGAAACCGGCCCACGCTTCGCTCTATCCGGTGAAGATGAGCGAGCATTCCGGCAGACACGGCAAGAACGAGGAGTTCGAGGCGCTCCTGCGTCGGCTCGCGCCCACGCCCCTGGAACCCGAGCGGCTCGACGCCCTCTTCCGCCACGTCCAGGCGCAGGCCTCCTCGGACAGGGGCCGTAGCGCGGCCCGTCTTCGTTGGAGCCGCGTCGTCCCCTTCGTCCTCGTCTGCACGATGGCGAGCTTCGGCATCGTCCTTTTCCGCTATGGCGAACGCTTCCGCGCCGACGCCGCTCCGCCCGCCGCGGAGATCGTCTCGCGCCCGGATCGCGCGGACGCGCCGCTTTCCCGCCATGTGCCGGCCGCCCGCGGCCGGATGGTGCCCGCCTCCTCCTCCGAGGGGATCGTCGAAACGGAGGAGGATCGCGAGCATCGGCGAAGCGACGACCACGATGTGTATTATTGGCGCGATCCCAAGAGCGGGACCGAGATCCGCTTCTTCCAGCCGCGCAGCGGAGAAACCGCCACCCCGTCCCGGAGCCGCTGACCCAACCCTCCGACCCTCGCATCCCATGAAACGCCACCTGCCGACCTTGGCGGCATCCGCCGCCCTCCTGCTCTGCCACCCCCTCCAAGCCGAGGCGGAGCGCCCCGCCCCCCCGAAGCCTTCGGCGCCCGCCAAGGACGACGGCTCCGGCGAAGCCCATGCTCCGAAAAAGAACCGTCCGCCCGAGGAGGCCCGCAGGAAGGCGACCCCTCCGCCGAAGACGGCGCCCAAGGCCGACAGGAAGCCGTCTCCGGAACGCGCCGCCGCGAAGAGTCCTTGGGTTGGCATCGCCACCGAACCGGTGGGAAATCCGCTGCGCGAGCACCTCGAGATCCCCGAAGGCTTCGGCGTCCAGGTCGTCGAGGTGATGCCCGGCTCCCCCGCCGCCGAGGCTGGGCTCCGAACGAGCGACATCGTGCTGCGCTTCGAAGACCAGCGGCTCGTCTCCCCCGAGCACCTCGCCCTTCTCGTGCGCTCGAAGGCAGTTGGGGACAAAGTGCCCCTGGCCTTGATCCGAAAGGGTCGCGACGAGATCGTGGAGATCGTCCTCGGCGAAGCCGACGAAGACGCCGTCCTGCGGGGGCGGCCCTTTCGCCGGGATTGGAGGGTCTCCACGCCGCCCCGGCCCGGAGAAGGCGACGCGGACTGGCAGGGGCGGATGCGCCGCCGGCAGGACGACTTCCTCCGTCGGCGCCAGGAGTGGACGGAGCGCCACCGCCCCCTTCCGCCGGCACCGAGGCCGAAGGGCGAAGCGGCCCGGCCGGAGGTCGACCGCCCTGCCGGACGCCCGCCCAGGCTCAAGGTGAACCCCGGCTTTCCCCTCCGCATCTTCGGCGCCGAAGGCGTTCTCGAGATCGACAACGAGCGCGGCACGTTGACCCTGACGCGGAAGGACGGCGAACACCATCTCGTCATCGAGGACGCCGACGGCCGCGTCGTTCACGAGGGCGCCTTCGATCCGGAGAAGGGCGTGGAAAGCCTGCCCGTGGAGGCGCAGCGGCAGTTGGAGGCGATGAAGCTCGACAATCTCGAGATCCGCCTGCCCGACTCTCCCGAGGACGAGCCCGGGGAGGCCGATCAAGCGGCGGAGGACGAAGATCCCATCGATGAGGCCATCCTCTGATTCCTCCGGGCCCGCGCGGCTTTCGCCCGCGGCCCGAAGAGGCGTCCCGGCCAGGCCAGGCCGGGCTTGCGTTTTGGATCAAGGTGTCCCGGCCTTGGCGACGGCGCGGCGATATTGCTCGTCGAGGCGGGCCTTGCGCGCTTGGATCTCCTTCAGGATTCGCTCGCTCTCGACGATGGAGCCGACGAGCCGCTCAACCTCCTCCCGATGGAGCTCCATCATCCGGTTGCGGTCCGCGTCGCTCGTGCGCACGCCGCGGTTGCCGATGACGTTCCCGTCGATGTCCATGGCCTGCCTCTGTTCGCTGAAGCTCGGAGGGTTCCGACGGAGATGCTCGCGGCGCTCCTGCGCCGTGCGAAGGGTGAGGGCGGCTTTCTCCCGCTCCGCCTCCAGGGCGCGGAGGTTGCGATCGTAGATGTCCCGGAGCTGGGCGAAGCGGGCGGCGCCCGCTTCGGACACGGATTCGGGGGCGGTCGCGGGCGGAGCCGACGGCGCCGCCGCTGCCGGTGCCGGGGAGGAGGAATCGAAGGGCGCGGCGTCCGCGGTCGGAGAGGGCCGGCGTCCGGATGCGGCCAGCTCCTCTTTGGTCCGGGCCAGTTCGGACGCGAGGAGGGCCTTCTCCCGCTCCGCAGCGGCGAGCTCCTCCTTCAAGCCGGCGATGATGGCGCGATGCGCTTCGCTGGGGCGCACCGAGACGTGGCGCACCCAGAACACCAAGCCGACCAGGACGACGACGAGAAGGGCGAGAAGGCGCTTCATCGACGGAACTTATTTCAGGGGATGCTCCTTCAGCAGCTCCTCCGCAGTGTAGAGCATGAGGCGGCCGGGCTGCTGCTCGCGCACCGCCTTCACCTGGGCGGCGGCGACGGGATCGGCGCGGTTGCCGAAGCTGTTGCGGACGAAGGTGAGCACGGCGGCGATCTCTTCGTCCTTGAGCATTCCGCCGAAGGGCGTCATCGGGACCTGGCCGTCGTATTGCTTCCCGTTCACCTCGATCGGCCCCATCAGGCCGTAGAGGGTGATTTTGACGAGGCGGGTCAGGTCGCCGGTGATCCAGGGGCTGTTCTCGATGGAGGGAAAGGCCGGGTCCAGGCCCTTGCCGTCGGGCTGGTGGCAGGTGACGCAGAAGCCTTCGCGGTAGTAGATCTCCTGGCCGGCGAGGTATTGCTTCTTCGCCCCGGCGTCGAGGTGGTCGGGCGCGGGCAGGACGGGGTGGTCGGTGACGGTCTTCTCCGCGACGCCGGCGAGCCGGTCCCGGGCGGCTTGGACGGCGTTCTGGCTCCATTCGTCGAGCGGGTGGGCGGCGGCGACCTCGAGGATCTTCTTGGCGGCGGCCTTGTCGGGCAGCCAGGAGGCGGCCACGGCGGCCTCGAGGCGGACGCGGCCTTCGGAATCGGCGGCGGCCGTTTCGAGGAGAGCGGCGTGGTCGGCGAGGCGGTGGCGGTGGTAGCGGACCGCCCGCACGGCGGCGGCGCGCACGTGGAAGTCGGGCGAGGCGAGCAGCTCGCGCAGCAGCGCCTCGTCGATGGCGTTCATGCCCCAGGTGACCCAGAGGCCCTCCAGGCGGAGCCGTTCGTAGTCGGGACCGGCCGGATCGAGCGCGGTGATCCAGGCCTTCGTCGCCGGCAGCACTTCCTCGACGGGATGGCCGCGAAGGGCGCGGCGGCTGCGGTAGCGCGTGCGCATCTCGGGCAGCTCGAGGTTTTCTAGCAGTTCCTGGATCGAGGCCCCGGCCACCTTGGCGGGCTCGACGAGCGGGCGCGAGGGGTAGGTGATGCGGTAGATGCGGCCGTGGACGTGGTCGCGCAGCGGGTCGCGGGCGTTGTGCTGCATGTGGCCGATGAGGATGTTGTGCCAGTCGACCACGTAGAGGGATCCGTCGGGGGCGAACTCGAGATCGACGGGGCGGAAGTTGCCGTCGCTCGACTCGATCAGGTTGTGGCGGAAGGCGGAGCGGTAGCCCGTGCCCGCGTCCTCGATCCGGTGCTGCTTGATGCCGCGGAAGCCGATGGCGTTGCAGAGGATCAGGTCGCCCTGGACCTCGTCGGGGAAGTGGCGCGAGGAGACCACCTCCAGTCCCGAGGTGGGGCGGACCTTGTGCCCTTCCGGCGACAGGTCGGGGGTGGAGGCCGTCTTGCTGCCGTGGGTGGACTTCACCGAGACGGGCAGCATCCAGTGCAGGTTCGGGCCGGAGGTGTGGAGGTAGAAGTCCTGCCCCCATTGGTCGAAGACCGCGCCCCAGGGGTTCGGGATGGAGAGCTGGGCGGTGCGCTCGAGGTGGAAGCGCTGCGGGCTGAAGCGGTAGAAGCCGCCGTCGACCGAGCGGACGGGGCCGTAGGGCGTCTCGATGTTCGAGTGGAGGAAGATGCCCTCGCACAGGATGAAGGCCCCGGAGGGATCGGCGGAGAAGGCGCTGATGGCGTGGTGGGTGTCGTGGGTGTCGAAGCCGCCGAGGAGGATCTCGCTGGAGTCGGCGCGGTCGTCGCCGTCGGCGTCGCGGAGCAGGACGAGGTTCGGCTCCTGCGAGAGGTAGACGCCCTCGGGGGCGAATTCGAAGCCGAGGGGCAGGTGCAGGCCGTCGGCGAAGACGGTCTCCTTGTCGGCCCGGCCGTCTCCGTCGGTGTCTTCGTAGATGAGGAGCTTGTCGTCGGGCCTCGCGTCGCCGGGACGGTA
>CAYMMC010000116.1:0-8244 GCA_964391125.1 uncultured Akkermansia sp. | reverse complement strand
CTGGCCGAGCTCCAGATGCGCGACGACCGCTACGCCGCCGCCGCGGCGACGCTGAACGCACTGCTGGAGGCGGAGGCCGCGCCGCCGCTCGACCTCGTCCTGCGCCGCGCCCTGGTCGACCTCCATGCGGAAGGCCGCGAGGCCGCGTCGGCCCGGCTCGCCGCTCGCCTCGACGCCGGCGGCGTCGCCGCCGCCGGGCGCCGCAGCATCCTCGACTTCGCCCGGACCCACTATCTCGACGACCTCGTCGAGCGTCTCCTCGGCGATCCGGCGCTGGTGTCGGGCGACTCGCCGGAGGAGGCCTCGTCCGCGCTGGAGCTGGCCCGCTTCCTCCACGAGCGCGGTCGCGCCGACCAAGCCGCCGCCACCCTGCGCCGCTACGTCTCCGCGGAGAGCACGCCCCACGCCAAGGCGGACCGCCTTCACCAGGCCGGCATCGTCTTCAAGGAGCTCGGCATGGCGGAGGAGTCGCTCGCCGCCCTCGACGAGGCCATCTCCCTCGCCCCCTCGAATCTCGACTACCAGTCCTCCCGCGTCGATCTCTACGTCTCGACCAAGGCGATCGGAAAGGCGCTGGCGGCCTTGGAGGCGATCCGCGAGGCGGGCGAAGGACTGGAGGCCCGGGCCGAGACCGACCAGCGGATCTTCAGCCTCATCCGGGGCCACTACGCGACGGCGGCGGAGACGCAGGACGACAGCGTCCTGAAGCAGGGCGAGATCCGCAGCCTCGCCGAATACCGGCGCCTCGCCGCCGCCGCCTCGCGCGCCGCGTCGCGGGGAGGAGGAGGGGACGAGCCCCCGCCGCGAGAGCTGACCGACTACTACGAGTCGATCAAGCGGGCGGCCGACGGGACGCCTTCGACGGAACGCCGCTACCGGGCGGCCTGGTGGGCCCTCAAGCTGCAGGACAACCAGGAATGCTACCGGCAGCTCACCCTCGCGAACGAAGAGGCGGGACGCCCCGTCGTCGAGGTGGAGCGCATGCTGCTGCGCCTCGCCGAGCAGAACGAGCGGACCACCCTGATGGTGCGGCATCTGACCACCCTCATCGAGATCGATCCCGAGCGCGCCGACGACTACCGCCAGCGCCGCGCCGAGATGCGCTTCGAGCTGGGGGACGAGGACGTGGCGATGCGGGAGCTGAAGGCGCTCGCCGACAGGCCCGGCGCCCCCCTTGCGACGCTCGCCACCCTCGCCAAGCTCTACCAGCGGCAGGGCAGCCCCGGCAAGCAGGTCGAAGTCTGGCGGCGCGCCTACCGCGAGGCGGATCTGTTCGGGAAGCGGAGCATCGCGAAGCAACTCTCCAACGCCCTGGTCGAGGCCGGGCATCCCGAGGAGGCGCTGAACGTCCAGGTCGACCTGCTGGAGCGCGAGACCGATCCGATCCAACGCCGCAAGCAGCTCGACGGCCAGATCACCGTGGCGCAGGCCCACCGGCTCCTCGACTGGATGCGCGAGCGCTACGCCGAGCTGGCGGGGCGGCATCCCTTCGACCGCTTCTACCCCGAGGCCCTCGCCCGCGTCCACCACGCCGCCGGGGACGACCGCGAGGCCTACGAGGCGATGAAGAAGGCCTACTACATGTCGGGCCGCAGCGAGGAGCTGCTCTCCGAGCTGGGGGCGCTCTCGGGCAAGCTCGGGGACCTGAAGTCGGCGATCTACTACCGGCGCCAGCTCCTCGCCCGGGGCGAGGGCGACACCCTCGACAACTGGAAGGAGCTCGTGCGCATGCTGGAGAAGGACCTCCGGGTCGGCGAGGCCGACCAGCTCCGCCGCCGCCTCGAGACGAAGTTCGGCAGCGACGTCGATTTCCTCGCCGAGCTTTCGGACCACCACCTCAAGGCCGGCAGCCCGCGCGACGCCGAGCGCGTCCTCTCGCGGCTGGTGGCGCTGCGCGACTGGGATCCGGACGCCCGCTTCCGGCTCGGGCTGCTCCAGGCCAGGCGCGGGGAGGACGAGGCCGCCTTCGCCACCTTCTCCGCAGTCCTGGAGGGGACCGAGGGCGCCGCCTATCCGGAGGGCTTCGACGGGCGGCGCCTGCCGCTGATCCGCGCCGGCGGCGACGGGACGCTGGGGGCCTTCGTCTTCACCGTCGAAGCCTACCCCTTCATCGACGGAAACTTGCAGGAGGAAATCGCCGAGGCCTTGGAGCAGCCGCATCCGGAGTTCGACCCTTCGCCGAAGGAGCGGCATCTGCTGCGGCTCCGCGCCATCGAGGAGGCCGCCGTCCTCGCCGCCCGCCTGGGGCGCTCCTCCGCCTGGCTGGCCCAATGGGACGACGAATCCCGCCCCCTCGTGGAGCGCCTCTGGGCGACGCGCCACGCGGGGGCCGGAGGCGCCTTCGCCGCGCTGCTGGAGCGCCGCCCGGACTCCGCCTCGCACATCGACCGGCTGCTCCACGCCTACTGCCTCCTCCTCGCCGGCGACGCGAAAGGGCTGCTCGCCTGGACGGAGGAGGAGAATGCCGCCGACGGCACCCCGCATCCGCGTTCGCTCTACGCCGCCATGGCCGCCCTCCTCCTGCTGAAGGACAACGCGGCCGACCCGGCGCTCCGGGCCGAGACGGTCTACGAGACGCTCGCCGGGCTCGCCGTTCCGAGGACCATCGCCGCCCACCATTTCTCCGAGCTCCGCAAGGCCGGGCGCTTCGAGGAGGCCTACCGCGCGGGAGAGATCTTCGCGGCGGACGGGCTGGCGGAGGAACCCAGCTTCCTCTACGGCCTCTCCCAGGTCGCGGGCCTCTCGGGCCGCCGCGCCGAACGCGAGCTCTGGCTCGACCGCTCTCTCGACCCCGGCCTGGCGCGGTCGGGACGGCGGCTCGCCGGCCACTACGACGCCGCCCTCACCGAGAAGCTCGCCCTGCTCGATTCGGACGTGGAGCGCGCCGCCTTCCTGGGCGAACTCGCCGCGCACACCGATTTCGCCGCCCTCGGCGACCGGGAGGCGGCCGACCGGGCCCTGATCCTCGCTCTCGCCGCGGGCGACGTCGGGGGCGCGGCGGCTTGCCTGAAACGCTTCGTCGAGGTCGAGCGTGGCGCGACGCTCCCCGCCTCCCATTTCGTGGCGGAGCACGAGCGGAGCCAGAGCTGGCAGCGGCTCGCCCGCCTCCTCCACCGCTGCGCCGACCGTCTCCGTCTCGACCGCGAGGGCGCCGCCGCCTTCGCCGATGCCCTGGGCGGGAAGCCGCTCGTCGACCGCAGCCTCGCGGAGGTCTCGGCGCAATACGAGCAGTTCGAGATCGACCGGGCGCTGCTCCTCCTCGAAACCATCGACGTGCCCGAGCGCGACGCCTTCCTGCGCGCGCTGCGCGGACTCCTGCGCGAGCCCGACAGCCGGGCCGAACTGGCGAAGTCGCTCGAAAGCCGGGGCTTCCACCGCGAGGCCGTGCCCGTCTACCTCGACGACGCCGCCAAGCGGGACCGCGACTACGCGCCGCTGCAAGGGCTGTTCGAGGCCGCCGCCGAAGCGCTCGACCCCGCGCCCGCCCTCGCCGTGATCGCTCAGATCAACACCCGCGAATTCCCCGCCCCGCCGGGTCTCACCGTGGACTACCTCAACGAACAGCACGCGCGCTTCCTGCTGATGGACCGGGACTTCGAGCGGCTCGCCCAGCTCGGACGGCAGCCGGAGGCCCGCGCCGGCGCTCCGCCGGTGATGAGCCGCTCCCATCTCCCCTACCAGGACGCCCTCGTCGAGGGCTACCGCCGCGCCGGCGAGGACGAGGCCCTGCTGCGGCTTCTTTCCGACCTGCGCCGTCGTGGCGGGATCTCCGGCGTCCAGACCCTCCTCGGCGTCGAAACGCTCGCCCGGGCGGACCGTCACGAGGAGGCGCTCGAATGGGCCTCGTCCATCGCGCTCTCCCCCTCCTCCGAAACGACCCTGCAGCGCCGGGCCCTGCAGCTCGCCCTCGCCTCGCACGCCGCCCTCGCTTGGAAGGACGTGCCCGCCCTGCGCGAACTCGCCCTCGCCGGCTTCGGCCGCCAACCCGCCGCCGCGATCCGGAACCTGGCGGACGCCCTGCGCCGGGCAGGCGCCCCCGAGGAGGCCTCCAGCCTGCTGAAACTGCTGCGCCGAGACACGAGCGACGCCGTCCAGCGCAGCGCCACCGCCGCCGAGCTGCTCTTCGTGGAGCGCGGGCGCGGCACCGCCTGGACCGAGCTGTCCGACGAGCTGGAGGGCTACTTCCTCGATTTCGCCTATCAGGCCGACTCCGCCGAGACCGATCCCGACGGCGCGGCGCCCCCCGCCCCGGTCCGGTCGAACGCCTTCCGCTTCGTCGAGGCCGCGCTGGCCGACGCCGAGGCGGCGGAGCTGGGCGAGGCGCTCGGGTCCCTCTCCGTGCCGCGGGAGAACCGTTGGCTCGCCAACTTGCTCGCCGCCCACTTCCAGGGCCGCCTCGAAGCGGAGGCGCGGGCCGAGCTGGCCGACCTCGGCCTCGCCTCGGCGGAGGCCGCCCGCGTTCTCGAGACCCTGCCCGCCTTCGGCGCCCCCGGGATCGCCGCCGCCCGGGCCGTCGTGGAGGAGAGCGGACGCCCCGGAGACGCCTTCTTTCCGAACGAGCCCGCCCGGCAAATCGCCTTCTTCCACCGGCTCGGCGACCGGCCCCGGCTCGTCGAGGTCCACGCCCGGCTCGTTCGCGAGTCGAGATCCGACGCCTTTCGCCAGAGCGGGATGGAGGATTGGGTCGCCACCCTCGACACCCGGCGGGATCTGCCGCCCCTCTTCGCGGCGATCGGCGAGACGGAGCTGGCCGGCAGCCTGTTCCGGGCCTACGACCGGGCCATCTCGTCCTACCAGTGGAACCACCTCGGCTTCCTCAACGACTACGCCGCCTTCCTCGTCGGAAGCGGCGCCCATGCCGAGGCCGAAGCCCTGTTGAAGCGCATCCTCCGCAAGTCGCTGCGGATCGACCTGCGCCTGCTCCCCCGCCTCTACGCCGCCGCGGGCCTCGCCGGAGAGTGGGAGGCGCGCGTCCGCGACCTCCACCTGACGCGGGGGCAGGAGGTCCTGCTGCGCGATTGGATGGACGCGCTTGCCGAAGGCCGCGAGCTGCGCGAAGTTCGGGACTCATGGTGATCCACCGCCATCCTCTCGCCGCCGCGCTCGCCGTCGCCGCCTCCGCCTCGCTGCTCTGCCAGTGCGAGACGACCCGCACCGTGAAGTCGACCCGCAGCACCGGCTTCACCTTCGACGACCGCATGTGGGGGGGGCAGGGGCAGTCCGACAGCGTCGGAATCCGCTCGAAATACGCCGAGAGCGGCTACAGCATCGCCGAGGACGGCACCATCAAGGCCGACAAGCCCGACCTGTTCAAGGGCAAGAAACCCCGCGGGCTCGACGGCGACTTCCAGACGAAGAAGGCCCGCTTCGCCAAGACGGAGGCCAGGACCAAGGAGTTCCGCACGCCCGAATATCTGAAGCGCCAGGAGTTCGCCGGCGTCGCCAGCGCGAGAGAGAGCGGAACGTCCGCCCGCGAAGGCAACTCGGCCCGCTCGCCCGACCGGGCCGCCGGCAAGCTCTTCGAGAAGAAGGCGAAGAACTCGAGCGCCCTCGCCGGCTTCGACACCTTCGCCTATCGCGATGCCGACGCCGTCTTCGAGACTTCCGCCGACATCGCGGCGCCCTCGGTCGCCGCCGCCCCCCGCGCCACCGGCACCCCCTTCAAGGCGGGCTACCGGGACAACGCCGCGCTCAGCATGGACGACGTGAAGAAAATGCTCAATCCCGGCACCTACGCCCGCGGCACGGCGGTCTCGAACTGACGCGTTTCCCGCAGGGAGGCTTGGGGGCAGGAGGCGGCCCCAACGCAGGCTCAAGGCCCAGGCAATGAGTCAAAAACTCCCGGCGGCATCGGTCCGCTCACGCCAGCAGATCCTCCACCACCCGGCCATGCACGTCGGTGAGGCGATAGTCGCGCCCCTGGAAGCGATGGACCAGCTTCTCGTGGTCGAATCCCAGCAGGTGTAGGATCGTCGCCTGGAGGTCGTGGACGTGGACGGGCTTCTCGGCGATGGCGAAGCCGAGTTCGTCGGTCGAGCCGTAGTCGTAGCCCGCCTTCACCCCGCCTCCGGCCATCCAGATGGTGAAGCAGTCGGGGTAGTGGTCGCGACCGAGAATCTGGCTGGCGGCGGTGCGGCCTTCGCGGAAGGGGGTGCGACCGAACTCCCCGCCCCAGACCACGAGGGTGTCCTCCAGCAGCCCGCGCTGCTTCAGGTCGCGGATGAGGGCGGCAACGGGCTTGTCGGTGGCGGCCATCTTCTTGGTGAGGCCGTCGGTGATGCCGCTGTCGGCGCTGGTGCCGTGAAAATCCCAGCCCCAGTCGAACAACTGCACGAAGCGCACTCCCTGCTCGACGAGACGGCGGGCGAGGAGGCAGTTGTTCGCGAAGCTCGCCTCGCCGGGCTTGGCCCCGTAGTCCTCGAGGACCTGCTGCGGCTCCTTGGAGATGTCCATCACGCCGGGCACGCTGGTCTGCATGCGGTAGGCGAGTTCGTATTGGGCGATGCGGGTGACGGTCTCGGGATGGCCGAGTTCGGCGTTCTGCCTCTCGTTCAGTTCGCGGAGGGCGTCGAGGGTCTTGCGCCGCAGGGCGCGGTCCATGCCCGCGGGATCGGAGACGAAGAGCACGGGATCGCCCTGCGAGCGGCATTGCACCCCCTGGAAGACCGAGGGGATGAAGCCGCTGCCCCAGCAGCCCTGCCCGCCGCTCGGCTGGACGCCACTGGAGATCATGACGACGAAGCCGGGCAGGTTCTCGTTCTCCGAGCCGAGCCCGTAGGTCGCCCACGAGCCCATCGAGGGCCGCCCCTGGCGCTCGAAGCCGGTGAACAGGAGCAGCTCGGCGGGGGCGTGGTTGAACTGGCTCGTGTGCATGGAGCGCACCAGGCAGATGTCGTCGGCGAGGGTGTGGAAGTTCGGCGCGGCGTCGCTCATCCACATGCCGGCCTTGCCATGGCGGGCGAACTTGCGGGGCGTGCCCATCAGCTTCGGCACGCCGGTGGTGAAGGCGAAGGTGCGCCCTTCGAGGACGGACTGGGGGCAGTCCTGCCCGTCGTGCTTCACCAGTTCGGGTTTGTAGTCGAAGAGGTCGAGGTGCGGCGGCGCGCCCGACATGTGCAGGTAGATGACCCGCTTGGCCTTCGCGCCGAACTGGGGACGGCGCGGCGCGAGGGGATTGTCGCCGTAGGCGGCGCGGGCGCTGCCTCCGAGCATGGCCTGCATCGCGATGGCCCCGAGGCTGAATTGTCCGACGTTGCCGAGGAACTGGCGGCGGGTGGTGAGGCGGAGTTGTTCTTCGCGGAGGGGGTTCATGAGTCACGGGTCATGGGTCACGAGGAGGGGCTTCGCCCTGGTGGAGGTGGGAAGGCTTTGACCCCCCCAACCCGAGCAGAGGTATAACAGGGATACGATGGCCACGGGCAAGACAAACGGGTGGGAGAAATAGAAATCAAGCTGCGGGTCCCGATCAGGGCGGATCTCGCTGAAGCGGGCTGCTTCCAGCCGGTGAAGGCGGACCAAAAAATGTGCAATCAAATACACGGAAACAAGAACAGAGAGCCCCCAAATATATCTGTAGCAGCGCAATCTCCTGGCCACGGAGAGCAGTGGAATGGAGATCGCTCCCGAAATCGCAAGGAGTAAAAAGCCGATCAAGAGGATCATCATATGACGATTTCAAAAGGACTCTGACACGCCAAGAGGAGGAATTCTTCAGGGGGCGGATCGTTTGCTTTCAGCATTGGCCACACATCTATTGGCTTCGTTCGCGAATCCTCACTTCGGCTTCTTCAAATGAGATGATCCGCGGCTTCCCGATGGTCTGAAACTTTTCGGGCAATGTCATGTCCCCAGGATCTTGAACCCAATCGACGAAGCTTCCCGCCTCGTCGAAGTAGTAACGGGGGGCTGCCGAAGGAAGCGCCAACAAGCCAGACCTAACAGGACGTCCTACAAATTCCATTAGCCCGCCATCAGGTGCATCAAAAACTCGGACGGAAGCTTTTCGTGAAATCTTGCCCGTGAATTCGGAGAAATGCATTGAGTCTCCTGGCGAAATATCCCGGTGGTAGATCACCTCTGAAACGATGGGATACGAGATCACGAGCAGCACAACGGCGGCCTCCACGATTCGAGATTGGGGCAGTTTCATTTTCATGACACAGCATCCGCGTTATCAATCTTCCACCGCATCCGTTCGCCGCTTCCTGTAGCCGCGTCCATCGGGTGCGGACCGGGCGCCCCTTC
>CAYMMC010000115.1:0-8352 GCA_964391125.1 uncultured Akkermansia sp. | reverse complement strand
CGGTGGCGGTGCTGGTCTGGGTGCTCTACCGGTCTCTGCTCAGGATCGAAGAAGCAAAGATCGAGGACGGATGACCTGCAAGCGAGGTCGTTCGGATTGGGCGAACGTTGCGGGGACATGCGGTCCGCGCTCGATGAGCGTGGCTACAGGCGCTGGCGCGTCGGTCGGAGGTTTTCCTGTAGCCGAGGCCAGTGGCTTCGGTCGGACCGCGCGGGGACATGCGGACCGCGCCCGATGGACGCGGCTACAGCGGACGCCTTCCGGCGTCCCATCCCGCGCCCGCCGGGTGCGGGTGTAGGCGAGGTCAATGACCTCGCTCGAACGTCGGGGAACTTCCGCATGGCCAGCGCCTCTCTCCACCCGACCATTTCGTTGGCAACAACCGGAGCAGAACTGTGAAGAACTGTGGGGAAAATCGGGTTGTTGGGTGCGGAAAGGCGTTTTTTCGCGAAGTGGCTGCGACTTTTCCACCCCGCGATTCCTCCCTCAATCTTCGGAGAATCAGGAATTTGCGGAGACTTCTCCGAGTTATTCACGGCTAGAGGAAGAAATCCTTTTTTCTAAAAAAGATCCTTCTTCTCTGAAGGCGTGAACAACTTTCGCGCCGCCTCGATCACGACCGCCGGAGAAAGGCTGCCCAACGAGCCGTCCGGCGAGCGCAGGACCTTCGTCCGGGGGGAGACCGGCGCCCAGATGCCGGGCTCGGTGGGACCGAAGAGCAACAGCCCCCGGGCTCCGGCGCTGGCGGCGAGGTGGGAAAGGCCGCTGTCGTGACCCAGGAAACCGTCGATGCGGCGGTAGAGGGCGCCGAGCTCCGGCAGCGAAGGGGCGGCGAGATGCCGGTAGGGCAGCCGGGCGGCCTCCATCAGGTCGAGGAAGGCGGGAATCGTCTCCGTCTCGGCCTCGCCGCTGGTGATCAGGAAGCGCCGCTCGGGACGCTCGCGGTGGAGGGCCGCGAGCACCTCGACCCAGTGTTCGTGGCCCCAGTTCTTCTTCGGGCTGCCGCTGCCGGGATGGAGGGCGATCGTCGGCCAGGGCTCCGCTTCGGCGGTGCCGGGATAGGGGATCGCGAGGCTGGCGTCTTCGAGAAAGAGGCCGAGGGATTCGAGGGGCTTGGCGAACTGCACCGCCGCGGGCACGTGGGGAGGCCGCTCGTCGGGGCGGTAGGGGCAGGCGACGAGCGTCCCCACGCCGGCGGCGCGGAGATTCCCGGCGAAATGGCCGTCGGGATCGTAGAGGCAGCTCACGACCACGTCGAAGCCGGCGAAGTAGGCGCACCAGTCCGGGTCGAGTTGGGCACCCGGAACGAAGAAGGTGGCGAGACGGGGATCCTCCAGCGGGCGCACCCGGTCGGCGAGACCGGCGGCCACGGCGAGCGAGGCGATGCCGGGATAGCCGAGGATCTCGATTTCGTTGTTTGGCAAGGTCTCGCGGACGAGCCGAAGCGAGGGCATCGTGAGGATGAAGTCGCCCACGGCGCCGCCCCGAATGAAAAGGATGCGTCCCATGCCGAGCCGTGGTGAGATCAGGCCGTTCCGAGCCAGGCGACGGCTTTGCGCACGATCTCGTCGGGCTGGTCCTCGATGGAAAGGACGAGCGTGGCGGGGCCGGGCTCGGGCTCCTCGAGGGCGTCGAACTGGCTTTGCAGCAGATCCGAGGTCATGTATTCGTGCTGCCGCGCGTCCATGCGGTCCTTGATGAGGCCGTAGCCGCCGCGGAGATGCACGAGCCGGTGCTCCGGAATGTCGCGGAGGAGGCGTTCGCGGTGGCGTCGCTTCAGCGCCGAACAGGCCAGCACGGGCGACTTGCCCTCGGACAGCCGGGCCTTCGCCGCCGCCGCGAGCCGGTCGAACCACGGCCAGCGGTCCTCGTCCTCGAGGGGGATGCCCGCGCCCATTTTGGCCTTGTTCCCGGGGGGGTGGAAGTCGTCGCCCTCGAGGAAGGTCCCGCCGATGGCGGCGGCCACGCCTTCGGCGACCGTCGTCTTGCCGCTGCCGGAGACGCCCATCACGACGACGAAGACGGGCGCGGGGCCCTTGCGGGAAATGGCGGCGGTTTCGCTGGTCATCGGTCTTTTGCCGGAACGTTAGCCCGTGGATCCCGGATGCAAAAGCACGGAATCGGAGGCGACGATTCCCCTTCCGGAGAATGAGGGCGGCGCCGCATCGGCAGTTTACACGGTCCGGTTCCGCCGGTATCGTCCGGGCCAACATGGAAACACTCAAGACCGTCCTCACGAACTGGTTTTTCTGGGGCTTCGTCCTCGGCTTCACCTTCTGCGTCCTCTCCCTGATCTCCCACTGGAAGACCAAGGGCGAGCTGAAGCGGCTCAAGGGGCATCTCAGCGACAAGCTCGAAATCGAGGCGGAAAAGCTCGCCGAGATGAAGGGCAAGCTCGACACGCTGAAGCAGGAGAACGAAAACCTGAGGATGAAGGTCAACTCCGGCCGCGTCCAGAGCGACCTCGCCTCCCTCGAGCGCGAGCTGGAGATTTTCGCCCGGGCCGAGAAGGCCATGGTCCTGAACGCGCCCGGCTTCGCCCCCGCTTGGGAAAAGGCGAAGGAAGGCGCCCTCGTCGAGATCGAGAGCGAGGAGTCCGGCAAGAGCCTGCCGCGCCGCATCTTCAAGAAATTCTTCTCCCGGGGCGGGTCCAGCATCGAGATGGAGCCGGTCGACGCGCTCCCGGCGGAGTCGTCGAACCGCAAGGCGACGCCGCACGAAGCCTGAACGGCGCCACCCCCTCCCTGCGGCACCGGACATGACCCTGGATCTCCCCGATTCGGATTTCGAAGGCTTCATCTTCGACTGCGACGGAACGCTCGTCGATTCCATGCCCCTGCACTACCGGGCCTGGAGCGCGAGCTTCGCCCATCACGGCGCGCCCTGGGTCTGGACCGAGGACGAGTTCTACGCCAGCGCCGGCGTGCCCGACCGCGTCACCGTGACGGAGCTGAACGAGCGCCACGGGGCCTCGCTGGATCCCGACTCCGTCCACGACTACAAGGTGAAGTGGTATTCCCGCCATCTCCACGAGATCGCCCCCGTCTCCGCCGTGGCCGCCCTGGCGCGCCGCTATCGCGAGGAGGGGCGGCGCATCTCCGTCGCCACCGGCAGCGATCTCTCCATCGTCGGCCCTTCCCTGGAGGTGGCGGGGCTGGACGACCTCTTCGACATCATCGTCACGCCGGCGGACGTGGTGCGGGGGAAGCCCGCGCCCGACATGTTCCTTCTCGCCGCCGAGCGAATGGGGGCCGCGCCGCGGAACTGCCTCGTCTTCGAGGACGGCCGGCCCGGCATCGCCGCGGCCGAGGCCGCCGGGATGCGCTGGGTCTTCGTGCCGAGCCGCCGGTGATGGTGCGGTGCCGGCCGGGACCTCAGGCATCCAGCCAGCGGGGACCGTGGCCCGGGGCGTGAAAGCGGGCGTCGGGATCGACGATGAACCCTCTCGCGTCGATGGCGAAACCCTCCTGCTCCAGCCGCTTCCGTTGCTCGCCGCGCAAGTCTTCGGCCATGCCCTGGCTGAGGCGGCCCTCCGCGGCGACGACGCGATGCCAGGGCAGCGAGGCGGATTCCTCCGCCTCGAGCCGGGCGAGGACGGAGGCGACGTGGCGTGGGTTCACGCCGAGGCGGCGGGCGAGCGCGCCGTAGGTGGTGAAGCGCCCCTCGGGAATGGCGGCGACGAGTCCGAGGACCCCGGTCCGGATCGTCGCGAAGGGGATGGGCTTGCCTTGGGCCATCTTCGGGATTCTGGACGCGCATTCGACGGCGTTCAACTCCGATTCCGGCCCTGAGCTCCGCCCGACTCTTTTCCCTTTCCCCGTGCGGCATCCGGCCCTTTACTCTGCGGCAGTTTCCATGATCCGCCTTCCGCCCATTCTCGTGGTCTCCTTCTTCGGAGCGATCGCGGCCTTCTGCGTGCTGCGGGTCCAATTCGACGCGGTGCTCTACGAGATGTTGCCGCCGGATCTGCCGGAAGTCCAGGGGATGGACCGCCTCAACCGCCACTTCAGCCGCGACGGACAGCTCCTCGTGACGGTGAAGGCGGCGGAGGCCTTCGAGGCGGAGGCGGCCATGGACTCGCTGGAGAAGCGCCTCGTGGCCGAAACGGATTTGGTCTCGGCGACCTTCCGGGAGCTGACCCTGAAGGAACTGGTCACGGAAGGCGGCGGGCTGCTCGCCTGGCTCTGGCTGAACGCCGCCCCGGACCAGCTCGCCGCGCTCGGCGGGCGGCTCGCGGAGGGGCGCTCCGCCGGGGAGATCGCGGAGGCGATGGCGGCGGTGGAGGAGGGCTTCTTCGACCAGGGAATGGTGGTGAGAAGCTACGATCCGCTCGGATTTTCGCGCCTGGGCGAGCTCTTCGGCGGTGACTTCTCCAGTCCCGATCCGATGAGCTCGGGGGACGGATCCTTCCTCGTGATGTATGTCGAGGGGGCCGGCGTCGATTTCTCCAACTACCGCGACGCGGCGAAATGGCTGGAGCAGGTGCGGGTGGTCACCGGCGACTGGGAGGCGGAGTGGGAGGAGGGCCGCGGCGAGGCGGGCGCGGTCGTCGTCGGGCTCACCGGCACGCCGGCCTTCATGGGCGAGGTGGGGACCCGGATGGAGTTCGACATGACGGTCTCGGTCTTCTCCACGATGGGCCTGATCGCCTTGCTCTTCTGGTGGATGCACCGGCAGACGAAGCCCCTTGCCTGGCTGATTTCGGCCCTGCTCGCGGTCCTTTCGATCACTCTGGCGATCGGGGGCTTGCTCTTCGGCAAGCTCAGCGTCATGAGCGCGGGCTTCGCGGCGATCCTGATGGGCCTGGCGGTGGACTACGGCATCCTCCTCTACCGGGAGGCCTACGACTCGGGCGAGGACGGCAAGGCGCTGCGGAAAGCGGTGGGGCCGAGCATCTTCTGGGCGGCGGCGACGACGGCGGCGGTCTTTCTCTCGCTGAACTTCAGCTCCCTGCCCGGACTGGCCGAAATGGGCAACCTCGTCGCCATCGGCATCGCGACCGGGGCGCTGGTGATGCTCTACGGCTTCGCCCCGGTGGCGGCGGCCTTCGTGCGGGCCACGCCGGAACGGCCCGCGTCCCGGCGGCCGACGGTGAGCCGGAGCGGCGGACGCCTCGCCCTGTTCGCGGCGGTGCTCGTGCCGACGGCCACCTTCGTCTCCATCTTCGCCAGGGAAATGCCGGCGCTGGAGCCGAACTTCCACCCCTTCCGCATCCGGGAGAGCCCCTCGATGGTGGCCTGGCAGGCCTTGCAGCACGAGCTGAGCGGACGCGAAAACGTCGTCCCGGCCGTGGTCACCGGCGGCAGCCTGGCCGAGCTGCAGGCGAACCTCGAGGCGGCGGGAGGGCGCATCCGCGAGGCGCGCGAGGCCGGTTTGGTCGAGGATGCCATCCTGCCGACGCCCTTCATCCCCCATTCGGCCCGCCAGAAGGCGAACGCGGCGACGGTGCGCGGCTGGCTGGGCGAGAAGGAGCGCCTCCTCGCGGAAATCGGCGCGGCGGGCTTCTCGACCGAGGGGGCCGCCCTGACGGCGACCGTCTTCGCCGCGTGGGAGCGCCACCTCGCCGAGCTGGAGAGCGCCGAATACGCGAGCCCCGAGGGGCGGCTCGCGGCCTGGTCGGTGGGCAGGCTCTTTTCCGCCGGGGACGGCGCCTACGCCGCCCTCGCCACGGTGAAGCCGAGCAACCCCCGGGAGCGCGACTGGGTCGAGGCCGTCTGCGACGAGGACACCGCCGTGGCGAGCCTCGGCTCCCTCGGCACGGCCCTGAACGGTCGCATCCGCGGCGATCTCGTGCGGGTCTTCCTGCCCATGTTCGGCATCCTCGTCGCGATGCTGGCGGCGGTCTTCCGCTCCTGGCGCGACGTGGTCCTGAGCGTCTTCACCCTGCTCTTCTCCGCCGGCGTCCTCGTGCTCGCCACCACCTGGACGCCGCTGGGCTGGAACTCCTTCAACGCCTGCGGCCTCCCCCTGATCTTCGGGACGGGGATCGACTACAGCATCCACATGCTCCTGGCCCTGAGGCGCTGCGGAGGCAGCGTCGCCGCCGCCCGCGCCGGCATCGGGAAGGCCCTGCTCTTCTGCGGCTGCTCCACCGCGATCGGCTTCGGCTCCTTCGCCACCGCCTCCGCCCATGGCCTCGCCAGCCTCGGGATGGTCTGCGCCATCGGCATCTTCTCGAACATGGCCGCCGTCATCTGGCTGCTGCCGCACTGGTATCGCTGGCTCCACCGCCTCGACGCCGGGCCGGCGGCGTCCCGGGGGACGGTCCCTCCCCTTGTCGTCGGGGGAGAATGAAGTTCCGCCACCCTCCGCCGAGCATGAACCCCTACCTCTCCTTCGTCGGCTTGCTCTGCCTGAGCAACCTCTTCATGACCTTCGCCTGGTATGCCCACCTCAAGGAGATGGCGCACAAGCCCTGGATCGTCGCCGCGCTCTTCAGCTGGGGCATCGCCTTCTTCGAATACCTGCTCCAGGTCCCGGCGAACCGCATCGGCCACAGCGTGATGAACGTGGGGCAGCTCAAGATGCTGCAGGAGGCGATCACCCTGGCGCTCTTCGTGCCCTTCGCGGTCTTCTATCTCAAGGAGCCCCTCAAGCTCGACTATCTCTGGGCGGGACTCTGCCTGCTCGGGGCCGTCTTCTTCGTCTTCCGCGGGGACCTCGCCACCGCGTTGGCGAAGTGAGGCCGAAGCCCTCCGGGACGAGGTTGCGGGATGGACGCCGGGGCCGTTTTGGTGCAAAAGAGCATCGATGCACCGTCCGCTTCCGCTTCTTTTCTCCGCGTTCCTTTTCTCCGCCCCGCTCGCCGCGGCGGAGCCGGAGACGCTCTTCAACGGCAAGGACCTCGCCGGCTGGAACGGGCTGCCGCAGTTCTGGTCGGTCCAGGACGGCCTCATCGTCGGCGAGACGACCGAGGCCAATCCCACCCGGGGCAACACCTTCCTCGTCTGGCAGGGCGGCGAGCTGGCGGATTTCGAGATCGTCTGCCGGGTCCGCTTCAAGGGGAACAACTCGGGTCTGCAATACCGCAGCAAGGTCGTCGATGAGGAAAAATTCGTCCTCGCCGGCTATCAAGCCGACCTCCACCCGAGCCAGAACTATTTCGGGATGCTCTACGGGGAGAAGCTGGGCAAGCGCGGCATCATCGCCCAGCGCGGCCAGCGCGTCGAGATCGGTCCCGACGAAGCCGTCAAGGTCGTCGGCGAGGTCGGCGACAAGACCGAGCTCAAGGATTGGGAGTGGAACACCCTGCGCGTCGTCGCCGTGGGCGAGCGTCTCATCCACCAAGTCAACGGAGTCACCGCCGTGGACATCGTCGACCGGCATCCCGAAGCCCCGAAAAGCGGCCTGATCGGTCTGCAGCTCCACGCCGGTCCGCCGATGCGGGTGGAATTCAAGGACATCCGGCTGCGCCGCCTCTCCGGCGACGAGGCGCGACAGGTCCTGCGCGAGACCGCCGCCAGCGAGGCGAAGGCGGCGATTCCGATGGCGGCGGCTCCGGCGGAGGACAAGGGCTGGGTCTCGGAGGAGCCGCTCGCGGCCTGGGTCTGGCGGGCCGACGCTCTGAACGACGACTGGATCTATTTGCGAAAATCCTTCGAGACGGCGGGCGAGGCGAAGTCGGCCCGGCTCTACGCGACCTGCGACAACGAGCTGGAGCTCTGGATCAACGGCGAGAGCGCCGGACGCGCTCCCGACTGGGGCGTGCCGATCCTGAAAGCCGACGCGGCCGCCCTCCTCAAGCCCGGCAAGAACGTCATCGCCGCCAAGGCCCGCAACCGGGGCGGGCTCGCCGCCTTCAACCTGAAGCTCGAATACGAGGGCGCCGACGGCACGAAGCACCACGTCCTCAGCTCGCCCGACTGGAAGCTCTCCCTCGCCGAGGCCGAAGGATGGAAGGCGGCGGACTTCGACGACTCGACTTGGGCGGGGCAACTGAAGTCGCTGGGCCTCTTCGGCGTCAAGCCCTGGGGCCTCGCCGGTCTGGACGGCAGCGGCGGCGCGACCGGAGCGCCCCTCGATCCCTCCGACATCACCGTGCCCGAGGGCTTCGTCGTCGAGCTGATCCACACCGTGCCGAAGGAGGAGCAGGGCTCGTGGGTGTCCCTGACGAAGGATCCGCAGGGACGCCTCCTCGCCAGCGACCAGGGCGACAAGGGCCTTTACCGCATCGCGGTGTCGCCGGACGGAACCGCCACGGTGGAGAAGCAGCCCGTCCCCCTCTCCGGTGCGCAGGGACTGGCTTGGTTCCAGGACGCGCTCTGGTTCCACAAGAGCGGCGGAAACCTCTTCCGCATCACCGACGCCGACGGCGACGGCAGGCTCGAGGCCGCCGAGGAGATCGAGAGCGTC
>CAYMMC010000114.1:0-8387 GCA_964391125.1 uncultured Akkermansia sp. | reverse complement strand
GGTGCCTCCTCCACCGAGCGAGGCGCCGTCGAGCGGCGCGGCGAGGGTGATCTGCGGGGGCAGGTTCGGATCGACCGTCACGGTCACTGGAGCGGAGACGGTCGCGGCGGTGAGGTTGTCGGTGGCCCGGGCGGTGAGGGTGTAGGTGCCGGCCGGAACGCCGCTCCAGGTGAAGGAGTAGGGAGCGGCGGTGGCCTCGCCGAGCTTGTTCGCGCCCTCGAAGAACTCGACCTTGGCGATGCTGCCGTCGGCGTCGGCGGCGTTCGCGGCGATTTCGATGGTGGCGGGGTCGAGGAAGGCCGCTCCCTCGGTCGGACTCGTGATCGCGACGGTGGGGAAGATCGTGTTCGGCGGGCCGACGGCGATGTTGACCGGGTCGCTCGTGGCGGTGAGGCCGTAGTTGTCGGTGGCGCGGGCGGTGAGGACGTAGTCGCCCTGCGGCACCACGGTCCAGTCGAAGGTGTAGGGCGCCGCGGTGGCTTCGCCCAGCTTCTCCTCGCCGTTGAAGAACTCGACCTTCACGACGCTGCCGTCGCTGTCGTCGGCATCCGCGGCGAGGACGACGGTGGCGGGGGCGGTGAAGGCCGCGCCGTCGGCGGGCCCCGTCAGATCGACCGTGGGCGGATCGCCGGGAAGGGAGACGGTGACGAGCTCGAGGTCGAAGCCGAGGTCGCTGCTGCTCCCGTCGCGGTTGTGGAGCTCCACCGCGATGTGGTTCGTGCCCTCGTTGAGAGGCGGCAGATCGGTGATTTCGGAGAGGAAGTAGGTCGTCTCGGCGGAGCCGCTGACGATGGTGGAGGAGTTGGTGAGGTAGTTGATCGGCCCCTCCGGCATGTTCTGCCGGGCCACCTCGGCGCCGTTGATGTAGACGACGACGCCGTCGTCGCGCAGCACGTGCAGCCGGATCGCCCGAATCGCGCCCGCTCCGGCGACATCGAAGGTTCGCCGCAGGTAGGTGGTGATGATGCGGTTGCCCGAGGGGCCGCTGTTGACGGTGGTGACGATATGCGAGTCCCCGTAGCCGAGCGGGGCCGCCCCCGTGGCCCAGGCGCTGTCGTCGAAGTCGGGTTCCTTCCAGGCGGTGCCCTGGTCGCTGCCGTCGTCGAGATACTTCCAGACCGCGCCGGGCTGCCCGGCGGGACGGCGGGTGATGGGTGCGCTTTCGACCGGGACGACGAAGGTGACGCTGGCGGGGGCGGAGTCGGTGGCGGCTCCGTCGTTGTCGATGGCGCGGGCGGTCACCGAGTAGGTGCCGGTGGCGGCGCCGGACCATTGGTAGGTGTAGGGCGCGGCGGTGGCCTCGCCGAGCTTGGTGGTCCCTTCGTAGAACTCCACTTTCGCGATCGCTCCGTCGCTGTCGGTGGCGGTCGCGGCGAGAGTCGTGGAGTCGCCGGCGATCTGTGCGCCGTTCAGGGGCGAGACGAGGGTGACGGAGGGCGGCGTGTTGTCCGGGTTGACGATGGTGATGTCGACCGGGGCGGAAGTGCCGATGCCGCCGTCGTTGTCGGTGGCGGCGGCGGTGAGGGCGTAGGCGCCGGAGATCATCCCGCTCCAGGAGAAGGCGTAGGGCGCTTCGGTGTCCTCGCCGATCTTGGCGCCGTTGGCGAAGAACTCGACCTTCGTGACGGTGCCGTTGCTGTCGGTGGCATCTGCGGCGAGCCCGACGGTGGCGGGGAGATCGTAGGAAGAACCAGCGGCGGGGGCGGTGAGGGTCACCTCGGGGGCGGGCTGGGGCAGGTCGATGACGACGTTGTCGAGTCCGGTGATCTGGTCCGGCGAGGTCTCGACGGCGTTGTCGTCCATCCAACGCAGGCGGAGGGTGGCGCCGGGATTCCAAGGGGAGGAGAGGGCGACGCTCGGCGCGGCCATGGCCGAGACGCCGACCGAGTTCGGCACCGTCGCCAAGGTGGCGTTGAGGCTGGCGACGTTGCTCCAGGTCGTGCCGTTGTCCAGACTGTAGAAGAGCCAGTAGCCGGGCAGCTCGTTGGCGGTGGAGGCCGCGGTGAAGCGGCGGATGTCGTAGCTAATCCTCAAGGCGTTGATCGGGGAGCCGGTCGCGTTCACGAGGGCGAGCTGCAGGGCCGTGCCGCGTCCCGAGGTGGGGCCGGCGAGGAAGCAGCGGTCCGAGGGCGAGCTTGACGAGGCGTAGTTGCGGCCTTGGCTGTTGCTGTTGACGCCGGATCCGGTCGTGGTGGTGGCGAGAAGGGTGGCGTTCAGGATCCCGAGTCCCGCGTCGGCGGCGGGGATGCCGGTGGCGTTCGTCCAGGTGGTGTTGCTTCCGCCCATCGCTCCGTAGAAGCTCCATCCGTTCGGAGCGGCGGTGCCGGTGGTGCCCATGCTGTCGAAATTCTCCGAATAGGTGCCGGCGAAGGGGACCTGCGCTTGGGAGACGCTTGTGCCGAGGAGCCACGCGGTGGCGGCGAGGGCGAGGAGGACGGCGACCCGGACGGATCCGGGCGAGGATGGCGGCAAAGGCCGGGAGGACGGATGGCGGGGTGTCATGGGGATGGGTTCTGTGAGCTTTTTCGGAAACGTGTGAACCCAGTTCCCCATCGCTTCCGAAGCGGCAATCGACGATCCTGACACAAACCGAATTGTGACGGAGGATTCACTCGGGGATCGGTCGGAGGAAGCCGAGGGACAAACTAACCAAGCCACATTTCGCAACGAATCCGTCGCTGCGGGGCTTCACCGCGCGGCGGGGGGCGCCGCGACGGCAGGGGCGCCGGACAGTCCGAGGGCGCGCCGGCAGGCGGCGAGAGGCTTGGCGAGGAAGGGCTGCGCCCTCTCCAAGTTGGGCAGGGCCATGAGATGGTCGTGGAGCTCGCGCCAGGCGGCGAGGGCTTCCTCCTTGCGTCCCGCCTTGGCGAGGAGTTCTGCCTTGCGCTGCATCCAGGGTTCGGGGCGCGGCCAGACCCGGCGGAGCCGCTCGAGGTGGGCGAGGGCCTCGTCGGTCCGTCCGAGGTCGGTGGCGCAATCCACGGCGATGACGAGGACGGCGGGATCCTGCCGCGTCTTCCTCGCGCCGGTCTCGGCGAGTCCGTGGGCCTCCTCGGCGCGCCCGTTCCGGCGCAGGGCATCGATGGCTTCGACGTAGAGTTCGGGATCGGAGGAGCGCTTCAGCGCGGCGGAGTAGTCGGCGAAGGCGTCGTCGTTCCGCTTCAGCTTCAGGAGCGTCCGGGCGCGCTCGACGCGCGCGCCGACATGCTTCGGCTCGGCGGCGAGGAAGCCGTCGAGGTCGGCCAGGGCGGGGCCGAACTGTCCTTTGCCGGCGAGGGATTTCCCGGTCAGGTAGCCGGTTCGGTATTTTCCCGGCGCGAGCGCCTCCACCCGGGCGACCTCGGCGAGGCAGAGATCCCATTCGTCGTGTCCGGCATGGGCGGTGGCAAGCTGGAAGCGAAGGCCGGCGTCGTTCGGGTTCTTTGCGAGCTTTGCGCTCAAGCCGACGACGACGTCGTGGTAGGCGCCGTGCCCGAGCGCGCTGCCGACGAGAGCGAGGGAGGCGAAGGACGTCAGGATGGACCAGGCAAGAAGGGCGAAACGGAACGATGGGGCATGCATGGAGGAAGGCTAAGGGACGCCCTCCCTTTCACCAGAGCCGCCGCCGTGACATCTTCGTCACTCCCTCCGCTCCGTCCGGTGGAGGAGAACATGAGGTCCCGCCCTCGAGGGCCCTTTTGCGCTTGGTTCGTGCGAGCCGCCCCTCTTTGTCCTTTCCCCGGCGCGTCGTTTTGCTAGAGTCCTCTCCATGACGACCCCTCCCACCCGGACCGAGCGCGACACTTTGGGCGAAATGGAAATCCCCGGCGACGCCCTGTGGGGCGCGAGCACGCAGCGGGCGGTGCTGAACTTTCCCATCTCGGGCGAGGGGCTCGACGTGGGCCTGATCCATGCCTACGGACTCATCAAGGGCGCGGCGGCGCGGGCGAACGGCGAGCTGGGAACGGTCTCGCCGGACCGCGTGGCGCTGATCGAGCGCGCCGCGCAGGAGGTGGCGGAGGGAAGGCTGGACCGGCATTTCGTCGTCGACGTCTTCCAGACCGGCTCGGGCACGAGCACGAACATGAACGCCAACGAGGTCATCGCGAACCGTTGTTCGCAGCTCGCGGGCGAGCCGCTCGGTTCGAAGCGCCCCGTCCATCCGAACGACCACGTCAACGCGGGCCAATCGTCGAACGACACCTTCCCCACGGCCATCCACGTGGCGGTCGCCACGGCCTTGGTCCGCGACCTCGTCCCGGCGCTGGAGCGCTGCGGCGCGGCGCTGGCGGAGAAGGCGGAGGCCTTCCACGGCATTTTGAAGATCGGCCGGACGCATCTGATGGACGCCACTCCGGTGCGGCTGGGGCAGGAATTCTCCGGCTACGCGCGCCAGCTCGAGCTCGCGGCGGCGCGGGCGGGGAAGGCGGTCGAGGCCCTGCGGGAGCTGCCGCTCGGCGGAACGGCGGTGGGGACGGGGCTGAACTGCCCCGAGGGTTTCGCGGAGCGCGTCGTCGCCCGGCTCGCGGAGGAGACGGGAGTCGCCTTCGTGCGGGCGGGGAATCCCTTCGAGGCGCAGGGCGCTCGGGACGGGCTGGTCGAGGCGAGCGGACAGCTCCGCACCGTCGCGGTGGGGCTCTTCAAAGTGGCGAACGACGTCCGCTGGCTCGCCTCGGGACCTCGCTGCGGCCTCGGCGAGATTTCGCTGCCGGCGACGCAGCCGGGCTCGTCGATCATGCCGGGCAAGGTGAACCCGGTGATGAGCGAGTCGCTGATGCAGGTCTGCGCGCAAGTCGTCGGTCTCGACGCGGCGGTGGCCTGGGGCGGGGCGAACGGCAATCTCGAACTGAACACGATGATGCCGATGATGGCGCAGAACGTGCTGCGCTCGATCCGGCTGCTCGCGAACTCGGTCGGGGTCTTCACGGAGCGTTGCGTGGCGGGGATCGAGGCGAACGAGGAACGCTGCCGCGAGCTGGTGGAATGGTCGATGGCGATGGTGACGAAGCTGGTCCCCGCGATCGGCTACGAGGCCGCGGCGGAGATCGCGAAAGAGTCGGTGGCGAGCGGCAGGACGGTGCGGTCGATCTGCGAGGAGCGGGCCGTGCTGCCGCCGGAGGAGCTGGAGGCGGCGCTCGACCCGGAGGGGATGGTCTGACCGAAGCGGCGGGGCGCCGCTTCGAGTGTTTCAGTTTTCAGTTTTCAGTTTTCAGACTTTGGGTTTTGGGTTTCTGCCATGACCATGTTTCGTTCCGTCCTTCTCTCCTTGCCGCTCTTCGCCCTTTCGCTCGAGGCTGCGCCGATCAAGCGGATCTGGCTCTCGCACGCGACGGAGGATCCTTCGGAGCTGGTGGTCAACTGGGAGACGGAGACGCCGACGCCGTCGGTGGTCGAGTTCGGAGACGGCCCGGAGCTGGGCGGTCGCGTCGAGCGGGAGGGGCTCGCGACGCGGCACCATGTCTCCCTTCCCTTCGGTCATGGGAAGGGGAGGCTGCACTACCGGGCGGGGTCGGGCGACGACCTTTCGGCGGTCCATTCGGTGAAGCGCTATCCCGAGGACGAGCTGCGCATCGCCGTGGTCGGCGACTGGGGCTATGCGCCGGGACGCGACTTCAGTTCGCTTCTGCTGGACGATCCGCATCTGCTGCTGACGGCGGGGGACAACGTGGCGAGCCTGCGCGAAGCCGGCAAGGAGGGGACGAAGGCCTTCGCCGCGCTGATCGACGCGCATCCCGAGATCTTCCGGAGGATTCCCTTCCTGCCCATCCTCGGAAACCACGACCGCGAGATCGCGCCGCGCGGGCCGAAGCCGCCGGAGCATCCCGTCTACGACGTCGAGGCGACGGCTTTCCGCGAGTTCTTCGCCTTGCCGGGCGACGAGTGGAAATGGCGTTTCGCGATTCCGCGATTCGCCCTCGCCCTCGTCGCGCTCGACCTGAACCATATTCAGGACTACGGCACGACCTGGCAGAGTTGCCACGCTTGGCAGACCGATTCGCCGCAGTTCCTTTGGTACGCCGAGACGATGGACGCGGAGCGGTCGGGATTCGTCGTGACCTTGATGAACGAGAAGCGGACCTCGCTCGAGGCGGCGGGGAAGGGGACATGGCTGGGGCAGTTCCGCAAGGGCAGCGCCCTGGTGACCGGCTTCGGCTACTTCGCGGAACGGGCGGAGCTGCCGGGCGGTCTGCCCTATTTCAACACCTGCCTGAAGGGCGACGGGGATCTCTATCCGGATCCCTCCTCCCGCTTCCACGCGCGGGTGGACAGCTACCTGCTGCTCGCCCTGCGGGAGGGGGCGGCGGCGATGAAGGCCGAGCTGAAGAGCTTGGACGGGCAGGTGCTCGACGCGATCGAGATCCCGAAGCGGGATGCGCCGCCGCGTTGACCGCGACGGGCTTCTCCTCTACGTTTGCCGCATGTCACGCTACTCCCTCGATGAATTCGTCCAGCAGACGGCGCAGCAGGATCTGAACCAGGGGACCTTCGAGCTGGAGTCGGACCGGATGCTGGAGGTGAACCTGGACGGGATGGTCTGGATGAAGATGGGGGCGATGATCTCCTACCGCGGCCAGATCCGGTTCACCCGCGAAGGCGTCCTCGAGCACGGCATCGGCAACTTGCTCAAGAAGGCCGTCTCGGGCGAGGGGGCGAGGCTGACCAAGGCCGAGGGCGGCGGCAAGATGTACCTCGCCGACCGGGGCAAGAAGATCTCGGTCATCCAACTGGCGGGCGAGGCGATCTGCGTGAACGGGAACGACATCCTCGCCTTCGAGGCGACGGTGAGGAACGAGATCAAGCTGATGCGCCGCGTCGCCGGAATGATGGCGGGCGGGCTCTTCAACTACCGCCTCTCCGGCGAGGGGCTGATCGCGATCACCTCGCACTACAATCCCATGACCCTGCGCGTCAACCCGGGCAACCCGGTCTTCACCGATCCGAACGCGACCATCGCCTGGTCGGCGAACCTCGATCCCGACTTCAAGACGGACATCAGCCTGAAGACCTTCCTCGGACGGGGGAGCGGGGAGTCCTTCCAGATGCGCTTCGAGGGCGACGGCTTCGTCGTGGTGCAGCCCTTCGAGGAGGTCTATCTCGCGACGGGAGGCTGAGGAGGGGACGGGTCCGGGACGGCTGGAGAGGTGCTTGGCCGACGGACCGCGAGGACAGGCTTGCGATGCGGCGGTCTCGAATCCCCGTGCTCCTTCCGCCCGAGCGAGTAGGTTCCAAAGACAAGCATGAACCAGAGCAACGACCAAGCCGCCATCCTTTCCGTGGGCTGCCCCCGCGAGATCAAGAGCCAGGAGAATCGCGTGGCCCTCACGCCGGGCGGGGCGCGGCAGTTGACCCGGCGGGGCGTGCGGGTGTTCGTGGAGAGGGCCGCCGGCGCCGGGGCGGCCTACGCGGACGAGGAATACGTCGAAGCGGGGGCCGTGCTCGTCCCCGGGCCGGAGGAGCTGTTCGCCTCGGCGGATCTCGTGGTGAAGGTGAAGGAGCCCCAGCCTCGGGAGGTCGCGATGCTGCGCCCCGGACAGCTGCTTTTCACCTACCTCCATCTCGCAGCCGACCGGGCGCTCACCGAGACCCTGGTCGCCACGGGGGCGACGGCGATCGCCTACGAGACGGTGCAGGTGGGGCGGCGGCTCCCCTTGCTCGAGCCGATGAGCGAGGTCGCGGGCCGCATGAGCGTCATGGTGGGGGCCTACCATCTGGCGAAGCCCGCCGGCGGCCGTGGCATTCTCCTCGGCGGGGTGCCGGGCGTGCTGCCGGGGCGGGTCGTCATCCTCGGCGGCGGCAACTGCGGGGCGAACGCGGCCAAGATCGCCACCGGCATCGGGGCGGACACCACCATTCTCGAAATCAGCGGCGAGCGCATGACCTGGCTCGACACGGCCATTCCGAAAGCGAAGACGCTCTACAACAGCGAGGCGGCTCTCCTGGAGCTCCTGCCCAGCACCGACCTGCTCATCGGGGCGGTGCTGGTGCCGGGGGCGAGGGCGCCCAAGCTGGTGACGCGGGAGATGCTGCGCTCGATGCGGGCGGGGTCCGTGGTGGTCGACATCGCCGTCGATCAGGGCGGATGCATCGAGACGACGCGCCCGACCACGCACGAGAATCCCGTGTTCACCGAGGAGGGCGTGATCCACTACTGCGTCTCGAACATGCCCGGCGCCTACGCCCGGACTTCGACCCAGGCGCTGACGAGCGCGACGCTGCCCTACGTGCAGCTTCTCGCGACGGCGGGGCTGGAGACGGCCTGTTTGCGCGCTCCCGAGCTCGTCGACGGAGTCAGCTGCCACCGCGGCCGGCTCACCCGCCGGGAGGTGGGCGAAGCCCATGGCTTGCCCTGGAGCGAAGCGTTCGGATGAAGGGGGCGTCGGTGAAGGGCCGCCGCGAGATTGGGTTTG
>CAYMMC010000113.1:0-8497 GCA_964391125.1 uncultured Akkermansia sp. | reverse complement strand
CGCCGATGAAGTGCCTGAACTCGTCCGGGGAGATTTCGCCGAGCCCCTTGAATCGCGTGATCTCCGGATTCCTCACCTCGGCGAGGGCGCGCTGGCGCTCCTCCTCGGTGTAGCAGTAGCGGGTCTCCTGGCGGTTGCGGACGCGGAAGAGCGGCGTCTCGAGGATGTAGAGGTGGCCCTCGCGGATGAGGTCGGGGAAGAACTGGAGGAAGAAGGTGATGGCGAGGAGGCGGATGTGCATCCCGTCGACGTCCGCGTCGGTGGCGAGCACGACCTTGTTGTAGCGCAGCCCTTCGACGTTCTCCTCGATGCCGAGGGCGGCTTGGAGCAGGTTGAACTCCTCGTTCTGGTAGACGATCTTCCGCGTCATCCCGTAGGAGTTGAGCGGCTTGCCGCGCAGGGAGAAGACGGCCTGGGTGTCGACGTCGCGGGACTTCGTGATGGAGCCGCTGGCCGAGTCGCCCTCGGTGATGAAGAGGGTGGACCGCTCCCGCAGCTTGTGGTTGGTGTCGTAGTGGACGCGGCAGTCGCGCAGCTTCTTGTTGTGCAGCTTCGACTGCTTCGAGCGCTCCCTGGCGAGCTTCTTGATGCCCTTCAGCTCCTTGCGCTCGTGCTCGGAGCGCTGGATCTTGTCGAGCATGCCCTCGGCGACCTCCTTGGTGCGGTGGAGGTGGTTGTCGAGATGGAGGCCGAGGAAGTTGCCGACGAAGGTGCGGACGCTCTCGCCGTTCGGAGCCATCAGGGTGGAGCCGAGCTTGGTCTTGGTCTGCGACTCGAAGACGGGGTCCTCGACCCGCACGCTGACGGCCGCGACGATGCCGGAGCGGACGTCGGCGGCCTCGAACTGCTTCTTGTAGTAGTTGCGCACCGTGTTGACGACGGCCTCGCGGAAGGCGGCGAGGTGGGTGCCGCCCATGGTGGTGTGCTGGCCGTTGACGAAGCTGTAGTACTCCTCGCCGGACTGCTCGGTGTGGGTGAAGGCCACGTCGATGTCGCGGTCGGAGAGGTGGACGATGGGGTAGAGCGGCGCGTCGCGGCCGGCGAGATTCTCCTCGAGCAGGTCGAGCAGGCCGTTCTTCGATTTGAACTTCGCCCCGTTGAGCGTCAGGGTCAGTCCGGTGTTGAGGTAGGCGTAGTTCCGCACCATCGCCTCGACCGTCTCGAGGTCCCAGGCGTAGTCGCCGAAGATCTCGGCGTCCGGCTCGAAGGAGACGACCGTGCCGTTCTCCTCCGCGGCCCGGTCGGGCTTCTTCGTCTCCGCGACGACGTGGCCCTGGCCGAACTCGATCGCCATCGTCCTGTTCTCGCGGAAGGACTGGATCTCGAAGAAGGAGGAGAGGAAGTTCACCGCCTTGATCCCGACCCCGTTGAGGCCGACGGACTTCTTGAAGGCCTCGCCGTCGTACTTCGCCCCGGTGTTGATGACCGAGGCGCAGTCCTTCAGCTTGCCGAGAGGGATGCCGCGGCCGTAGTCGCGAACGCGGACGAAACGACCGTCGATCTCGAGGTCGATCTGCTTGCCGTTGCCCATGACGTGCTCGTCGATGGCGTTGTCGACGACCTCCTTCAGCAGGATGTAGATGCCGTCGTCGGGCGAGGAGCCGTCGCCGAGCTTCCCGATGTACATCCCCGGGCGCAGGCGGATGTGTTCGCGGGGGTCGAGGGAGCGGATGTGCTCTTCGTTGTAGTCGGCGGCCATGAAGGCGTTGCGGTCGGAATGGCGGTAGTATTTAGGAAAAGTGAAATACTTTCAACTCCTGATTGTAATTTTTCTTGCTGTGTCCGATGCGGAAATTTCCAGCGGCTCGAACCCCGCCTGGATTTATTGTTGCCATGTTAGCATTCCGGCGGGCCTCGCTGCGGCGCGACGCCCCGAGCTTGGCCAAGGGCAAGCGAAACGCCTGCCGGCAAGGAGCCCCCCTGCGCCGCCCCCTTTTCTCCCGAACATTCCGTCCCAAAACGATTGTCGTCCATCCGCGTTTCTTGTATGCTCGGGGTCCCCCTCCAAACCACCGTCACCATGATTCCGAAACGCCTCGCCCCCCTCCTGCTCGCCCTGGCCCTCTTCGCCCCTCCCCTGGCCGCCGACGACATCAAGCTGAAATCGGGCGAGACCCTCACTGGACGGATCGTCTACGAAGGCGACGACATCGTCCGGATCGAGGTTTCGGTCAGCGCCTCGATCAAGGAGACGAAGACCATCGCCCGCGGCGACATCGAGTCCATCGTCAAGGCAGCCCCCGACGACGTCGCCTTCGACAAGCTCCAGAGCCTCGTGCCCACTGGCTCCATGGTGTCCGTGGACGACTACCGGCGCATGCTCGAGACCGGACCGGACGCCTTTCTCCGCGACTTCCCCGGCAGCAAGCACACGCCGAAGGTCCAGGAAATCCGGGCGACCCTCGCGGAGGAGCTGGACAAAGTGGAGCGGGGCTTCCTCAAGGTCGAGGGCGACTGGTACAGCCCGCAGGAGAGGGTGGCGTTCAAGGAGCTGATCGACTCCCGGGTCCGCTTCGTCCGCATGGAGGGCTTCGCCAAGGGCAACAACCTGGCGAGCTACATCGCGGCGATGAGGCAATACGAATACATCGAGGAGAACTACCTCGGCTCGCCCGCCTTCCCCAAGGCCGTCGAGCTCGCCAGGGAGGTCGTGCCCAATCTTGGGCGCCAGCTCCAGACGCTCGCCGCCAACGTCGACCATCACAACGCGGAATACCAGCGAGCCTTCGAATCCTCCACGCCCGACGCGCAGGCCCAGCTCGCCGCCGCGCGGGAGCGCGAGGACAAGGCCATCGCCGACAGCGTCGCCGCCGACAAGAAAGCCGGCATCAAATGGGTGCAGCTCAATCCGAGGAACAAGCAGGCCATCGAGGACTATCTGAAGCTCGCCGCCGCGGAGCTCGCTCGCCTTCGCGAACACGACACGGCGGCCCTCGCCGCACAAGCCGAGCAGCTCGTCGAGGTGGACCGCCTCGTCCACGAGAACAAGATCGACGAGGCGAAGGCGAAGCTCGCCGCCGCGACCGCCGCGCCGGGCCAGGCTGCCGCCTCCTCGAAGTCCAAAACGAAGTCGAAGACCAAATCGAAGACCAAATCGAAGACCAAATCGAAGACCAAATCGAAGGGCAAAGGCGCGGCGAGGACGGGCTCCTACATCGCCGTTCTGAACGGCAAGATCGAGGAGAAGGTTGCCGAAGCCCAGGAGGAGGAGAAGCGGAGGAAGGAGGCCGCCGCCTCCGAAGCCCTCACCGCCAACCTGAGACAGCCCGACGCCAAGGCGGAGTCCGATGCCCCCTCGGAGGAAGAGACGGAAGCCATGGAGGAGGACGAGGCTTCCGAAGCCACGCCGACGGAGGCGGAGCCCGACGGCTTCGCCGCTCTGGCGCCCTCCAAGAGGCCGACCGAGGAGGACGCGGGCAAGAAGAAGTCCGGCTCCAAGAAATCGGACGCGAAGAAGTCGAAGACCAAAAGAACCTCCAAGGCTGCCGACGGCGACGAGGACGAGGACGACGCTCCCAAGCGCCGCCCCGCTCCCGTCGTCGAGGAGGAGGGCGGCTTTCCCTTCTGGATCATCGGCGTCGCGGTCAGCCTGCTGGCCGTCGTCGGAGCCGTGGCGATGAAATTCCTCGGATTCGGCGGGAAGAAGGGGGAGGAGTGACCGGTTTTCGCCCCGGCTCGCGGGATCGCTCGGCGGGCTTCAGCGCCTCCCCCACACGCTGGTCTGGGAGGTGCTGAGCTGGAACTTCCGCTGGTGCTCGCGAATCAGGAAGGGCAGTTCCGCCACCGAGAGAAGTTCGAAGCTTCCCCCGAGACAAGCCTGAAGGAAGTCCAGCGTCCGGCCCGGCGGCTGGTGCTCGCTGGCGGTGCAGGCCTCCATCCAAGTCGCCGGAGTCGCGAAAACGAGCCGGCCGCCCGGCTTCACGAGCGCGGGGAGACGGTCCAGCAGCCGCCGCGGCTCCGAGAGGCGGCAGAGCAGGTTCGCCGCGTGGACGAGATCGAAGGCGCCGAGATCGGCGCGCAGGTCCATGGCGTCGCCCCGCTCGAAGGAGACCCGGTCCGGCGCCGTCCCTTCGGGACATCGCGCGAACAAGGACTCGGGCCGGTGCATTTCCCCGTAGCGGCAGTAGGCGAGCGCCCCTCCGCTCCGCACCGTTTCTGCGGCGGCGACGAAGGCGGCGGAGAAATCGACGCCCAGGACTTCGTCGGCGAACTTCGACAGCTCCAGCGTCGAACGCCCGACGGCGCAGCCGAGATCCAGGGCCCGGCCCACGGGAGCGGAGAGCCCGGCGGCCTCCACCGTCGCCACGGGGAACTCCAGACAGCGCGGCGGCAGGCCCGAGGCCTCGAATCCGATCCCGTCGAGAATCTCCTCCGGCGAACCGTAGTGGAAGAGCAGATACCAGTCCAGGAGGAGCCCGCTTTCGTAGTCCATGCGGAGCGGTCAGTAGGCGAGGAGGGCGACCGCGCGGGTCGCGGGATCGAGGTTCGCCCGCCCTCCGAGAAAGGCCAGCTCGATGAGGAAGGTGGCGCAGAGGACCTCGCCGCCGAGCTGCCGGATCAGCCTCAGCGCGGCGCCCGCCGTGCCGCCGGTGGCGAGCAGGTCGTCGACGACGACCACCTTTTCGCCCGGATGGATGGCGTCGCGATGGATCTCCACCTGGGCCTCGCCGTATTCGAGCGAATAGGAGGCCTCGTGGGTCAGCCAGGGCAGCTTGCCCTTCTTCCGCACCGGGACGAAGCCGGCTCCGATCCGGTCGGCGATGGCCGCGCCGAAGATGAAGCCGCGGGCGTCGATGCCGACGACCTTGTCGGGCCGCTCGGGACCGACGGCGCCGACGAAGCCGTCGATGGCGAGGCGGAACAGCTCCCCGTCCGAGAGCACCGGGGTGATGTCCCGGAAGACGATGCCTGCCTTGGGGAAGTCGGGAACGTCGCGGATCGCGGCGCGGATGCGGGTGAGTTGGCTCTCGTTCACCCGGCATCTTGCGCGGCGAGGGCCGCTTGGTCAAGGGAACGCTTGCCCCCGCGTCCTCGCCGGGCGCGTCCGCCCGCCCCCCATCCGACGCTAGCCTTCGGGCAGACGGTTCGTCCGCTTGCGCAAGATCCCGAAGGCGATGAAGGCGATCCCCGCCCCGACGAGGAAGATGGAATAGAACTGCCCCTTCGTCATTCCGAGGACGAGGGACGAATCTGGCTCCCGGTAGTTCTCCACCACGATGCGCCCCACCGCGTAGAGGATGAAGAAAACGCCCGTGAGCAGGCCGTGCCAGGCGTTGCGCCACTTCAGGCGGATCGCGAGCATGATGGCGAAGAGCAGCAGCCCCTCCACGAGGGCTTCGTAGAGCTGCGAGGGGTGCCGGGGGGTGAGGATGCCGCCCAGCAGGGAGCGGAAGGCGGGGTTCTCCCGCGCGGCCTCCTGCACCACGCCGACCACGACGAAATGCGCGTCGTATCCGCCGGCGAGGGCCTTCGCGGCCGCCGCGTCGATCTGCCCGAGCAGGCCGGGGACCGTCTCCGCAGCCTCCGCCGCGAGCTCGCGAAGCCGGGAGACGGGGAATTTCCACTCGAGCCCGTTGGCGGTCCGCTCCAGCTCGTTGAGCTCGTCGGGGAACTTCATCGCCAACGGACTGTCCGTGGGCCGTCCGTAGAGCTCGCCGTTGACGAAGTTGGCGAGCCGGCCGAAGAAGAGGCCCACCGGCGCCACGGTGACGAGATTGTCTCCGTGCCCGGCCCAGGAGGTCTTGGTCCGACGGGCGTAGAACCAGGCCACGACCGTGATGCCCAGCATGCCTCCGTGGCTCGACATCCCGCCGCCGAGGATGTCGAAGAAGCTGAGGGGATTCGAGACGAGCTCGTCGAAGTTGTAGAGCAGCATGTAGCCGAGCCGCCCGCCCAGCATCGTTCCGAGCACGGCGCAGAGGGTGATGAAGTCGGCGACCTGCGACTCCTTCAGCTCGCTCGCGCCGATCCGGACGAACCACCGGATCAGGAGGAAGGCGGCGGCGAATCCGGCCACGTAGGCGAGGCCGTACCAGCGGATCCCGAAGGTCTCGGTGAAGCGGACCGCGAAGGGATCGAGATGGTGGACGTAGGCGGCGAGGAGGGCGTGCATCGCGGGCCCGCACAAAAACCCGCGCGACCCGCGAAAGCAAGTCCGCAAACGCCGCGCCCGCCGTCTGCCCGCCTGCCGCGGAATCGGCCCCTCGTGCAGATCAGCGGAGCGACTCCAGCCGGTCGAGGGCCTCCCAGGGCAGGGCCAGGTCCGCCGCGCCCATCAGTTCGTCGAGCTGGGCCAGGCTGGTGGCGCTGGCGATGGGAGCGGTGACGTTCGGGCGGCCCATCAGCCAGGCCAGCGAAACCTGCGCCGGAGTGGCGGAGATCTCCGTCGCCACCTCCCGAAGGACGCCGAGCAGCGTCTGTCCGCGCTCGTCGAAATAGCCCTTCAGAAAGCCCGCCCGAGCGCTATCGCGCAGGTCTTCGGCGCTCCGGTACTTTCCGGTCAGGAAGCCGCTCGCCAGCGAGAAGTAGCTCACCACGCCGAGCCCCTCCTCCGCGGCGAGACCGTCCAGTTCGGCCTCGAAGCCGGAGCGGTCGTAGAGGTTGTACTCCGGCTGGACGACCTCGTAGCGGGGCAAGCCCAGGTCGCTGGAGACCGCCAGGGCCTCGCGCAGGCGCGCGGCCGGGTAGTTGGAGGCGCCGATGGCGCGGACCTTGCCGGATTCGATCAGCTTGGCGAAGGCCCCGAGGGTTTCCTCCAGCGGGACGCTCTCGTCGTCGAGATGCGCGAAATAGACGTCCAGGTAGTCGGTGCCCAGCCGCCGCAGCGAGTCTTCCGCCGCCGCCTCGACGTTGGCCGCCGAGAGTCCCTTCCGCTTGTCCCACATGCCTACCTTGGTCATCAGCACGACGTCGTCGCGCCGCCCGCGCCGGGCCAGCCACTTGCCCAGCACCGTCTCCGATTCGCCCCCGCTCAGCCCGGGCCCCCAGGCGGCGTAGAGGTCGGCGGTGTCGATGGCGTTGAAGCCGCGCTCGGCGAAGCGGTCGAGCAATTCGAAGGAGCGGGCCTCGTCGGCGGTCCAGCCGAAGACGTTGCCCCCGAAGACGAGCGGGGCGATCTCGACACCGGAGCGGCCCAAGGGATGTCTTTGCATGTCCAAGACCCTGCCCCTCGCCGGGGCGGAGTCAAGCGCCGCTTTCGACGCCCTCCTCCGCTTGCCCTCCGCTTGCGACGGCCTTCCACGGTTGACAGAGGATGGCGCCGACCGATGTTTTTCCGCATGTCCGGGCCGAGCGAGCAAACCGAGCCCCCCTTCTTCGCGATGGGGAGGGTGGCCTTGACGGTCAACGACCTCGACCGGGTCCGGGGCTACTACGAGGAGGCCGTCGGCCTCCACCTGCTGCGGAACGACGGCGAGACGGCGGAGCTCGGCGCGGAGGGACGGACGCTGCTCGAACTTCGGCGCGACCCTGCGGCGCGGCGGCGCTCCCCACGCGAGGCGGGACTCTTCCACACCGCCTTCCTCCTGCCGGAGCGGAGGCATCTCGGCCGATGGCTGCGGCATGCGGCGGGGAGCGGGGTGCGCCTGACGGGCGCCTCGGACCACTGGGTGAGCGAGGCGGTCTATCTGACGGACCCGGAGGGAAACGGCATCGAGATCTACTCGGACCGCCCGCGGTCGGCGTGGAGATGGCGGGACGGCTTCGTCGAAATGGCCACGGAGCCCCTCGACCTCGACGGCCTGGTCGGCGACGCAGGGGAGGAGCGGTGGGAGGGAGCGCCCGAGGGGACGGCGGTGGGCCACGTGCATCTCCAGGTGGGGGAGATCGCCCCGGCGGAGGCCTTCTACTCGGAGACGCTGGGGATGGAGATCACCTGCCGCTACCGGGGCGGGTCCTTCTACGCCGCGGACGGCTACCACCACCACATGGCTACGAACATCTGGAACAGCCAGGGCGCGGGGACGCGATCCTATCCCTCCACCGGACTCTCGGAGGTGGAGATCCAGCTCGACCCGGCCAGGGCGGCGGCGATCCGCGACCGTGCGGGGTCGCCGGACGGCGGCGGATCGCGCTTCGCCCTGCGGGATCCCTGGGGCACCTCGATCGCGATCAAAACGGTCGCGTGACCCGGCGGGGCTCCTGCCGGCCCCCCCCATCCGTTTTTTTCGCTGGCAAGCGAGGCCTTTCTAGGTCACGATTCCCGCTCCGGGGCCGCACCCGGACTTTTCCATTTTCCATCCCCAAACCAAGAGGGCCTACCGCCGTGGACTTTAGAGACATCAAACGCATCGTCGAGCTCATGGATCAGCATGGGCTCTCCGTCTTCAAGCTGGAACAGGACGACACCAAGCTCGAACTCAAAAAGGGCGGAGACCTCGACGTCAAGGCCATCAGGAGCTTCCTCGCCTCCGACCCGCCGCCATCGTTCGCCCCCGCCTACGCCGCCCCGGCGGACCCGCCGGAAGGTGCCCACCCCGCACCCGCCGCCGAGGCCGGT
>CAYMMC010000112.1:0-8521 GCA_964391125.1 uncultured Akkermansia sp. | reverse complement strand
GGTTTCCGGGATGAGCGAGGGCACCCGCGACCAGCTCTACCTCGCCCTGAGGTTCGCCGGGCTGGAACTGCATCTCCAAGATCACGAACCCATGCCCATGATCCTCGACGACCTGCTGGTGCATTTCGACGACGGGCGGGCGGCGAACGCGCTGGCGGCGCTCGCCAAATTCGGACGGCAGTCCCAGGTGATCCTGTTCACCCACCACGCCCATCTCGTGGAGCTCGCCCGCGCCCGCCTCGGCGCCGAGGGCTTCCATCTCGCGGAGATCGGGTAGCCGCGAGCGGGCAGGCCCGTGCAAGCCTCGCCTTCCTTGCGTTGCCCGCGATGGGGCTCGGGGCGGGAAGGCGCGATCGCGCAAGCGAGGGCTTCTCGATCACTCGCCCAAGGACTCCTTGGCCAGGCCGAGCAGGGCGTCCAGCATCTTGACGCTGGCCTGGGGCTCGAGGTGGTTGGTGCCGGGCCAGGTCTCGTAGCCGCCCAGTTCGAAGTGGCGGGGGGTGGGCAGGTAGCCCATGTAGCCGTGGGCCAGCTCGATCATGAAGGGATGCTTGAGGGGGCTGCGCTCCTTGAACTCCAGCCCGGTCTCGGCAAAGGTCTCCGTGGGGAAAGTCCCGATGCCGATGTCGCCGATGCGGAGGTGCTGCAGGGGGACCTTGACCTCGGGGGCGAGGGCGGCCATCGTCTCGATGCGCTGGGCGTAGATGTTGGCGAGGTCCACCTTGCCGGGCAGGCGGCCGGTCTTGTCGAGGGTCTCCTTGGCCCAGGCCCGCAGTTCGTCGGAAAAGGGCTTGCGCCGCAGTTCGATCTCCACGTAGCGGGCGTCGAGGGCGGCCTCCGCTTTCCACTCGAGTCCGCCGAGGGCCCCGTGGACCTTGTTGGCGACGTCCTCTCCCACGTAGGTCATCTGCTCGTAGGGAGCCCGCTTTTCTCCGGGCACGGCGTAGTTGTTGTTGTTGATGTCGCCGCTGGTGCCGTTGGCCATCATGGCGACGAAAGGCGGTTCCGCAGGCGTGGGCGGGCCGTCGACGAGGGATTTGAGATGTTCGCTGAAGACGGCGAAGTAGTCCGCCGAGACGGCGGGTCCCTTGACGCCTCCCACGTAGTGCAGGGAGTAGGCGGCGAGCAGGGAGATGAGGCGACCGCCCGGTTCCCGGAAGGCGACGAAGGAGACGGTGGGGTCGGTCGGTCCGGCGGGCTCGACGAGGTTCTCGCTGGCGCGGGGCGGGTTCATCTTCGCCTTGTCGATCTTGCCGAAGGGATTGACCGGCGCGGTGCCGTCCTTCATGATCCAGCGGCGGTTGTGGACGTGCTCGGGGACCTCGACGCTGCCGAAGGCGACCTCGGCGGGGCGGAGCAGGTTGTGCGCCCGCTTCACGCCGTCGGCGATGCGGCCGGCGAGGAACTTCTGGTAGTCGTTCAGCTCGGCCAGATATTCGTAGCGCTTCTCCCCGAGCGCGCTGCCTGCGGAATGGGTGTGGGTGGCGGCGACGAGGACGTTCTCCGGTGGGATCCCGGTGGCCTTTTCGACGAGACGGCGGGCCTCGATGCTGACGTTGGCGTTGAGGCCGAGGACGTCGCAGATCACGAGGGCGAGGGTCGTCTTGCCGTCGTCGACGACGAGGCAGCGGGCGTGGAGCTCGTCGTGGACGTGGGTGGCGGGGTAGGGGGCGAAGCCCCCCACGATCGTCGTGCCCAGAGGGGGGGTGATGTTGCTGGCGGCGGCGCCCGCGCGCAAGGCCTGCGCGGAGGCGTCGGTGGGGGCGGCGGCGCACAGGGCGGCGCAGGCGGCAAGGGCGGCGGGGAGGAAGGCTTTCATGGCGTCGGTGTGGGGGGAGTGGCGATCAGGGGTTTCGGGATTGCTTGGCGAGGTCGAGGACGGCGTCGAACAGGGTCTCCACGGATCCCGGCTCGATGCGGCAGATGGTCGGCCAGGTCTCGTAGCCGCCCAGCTCGAAATGCCGCTGCGGCGGGAGGTAGCCGATGGAGGCGTTGACGAAGGAGATCATGAAGGCGTGCTGGAGCGGGCTCCTTTCCTTGAAGGCGAGTCCGGTCTCGGCGAAGGTCTCCCCGGGGAAGGTGCCGATGCCGATGTCGCCGATGCGGAGGTGGTGGACCGGGGCCGCGGTCGTCGCCGGAAGCTCGGCGGAGTTCGCGACTCGCTTCGCGAAGACCCGGGGCAGGCTGGTCTTGGACGGGTCCTTTTCGGGTTCCGCCAGGGTCTTCTCCGCCCAGGCCACGAGCGCCTCGTCGACTCGGCGGGTCGGCGCCTCCAGGTCGAGGTGGCGCGCGTCGAGGTCCGCGTCCGGCTTCCACTCCGCCGTCTTCAGGGCCTCGTGGACCCGCGTGGCGATGTCCTGGCCGACCCTGGTCATCTTCTCGTAGGGCTGGTTGCTTTCGCGGGGGCCGCCGTAGTTGTTGTTGTTGATGTCGCCGCTGGTGCCGTTGGCCATCATGGCGACGAAGGAGTGCCCGGCGGGCGTGGGAGGGGCGGGCTGGAGGCCTTCCAAGGTCTTGCTGAAGACGCCGTAGTAGTCGGCGGACAGATCCCCGCGGCGCACGCCTCCGACGTAGTGGAGGGAGTAGGCGGCGAGCAGCGAAATGAGGCGGCCGTCCGGCTCGCGGAAGGCGACGAAGGAGACGGTGGGGTCGGTCGGCCCGGCGGGCTCGACGAGATCGGGGCTGCCCCAGGATGGGTTCATCTTGACCTTGTCGACCGTGCCGAAGGGGCTGGGCGGGGCAGTTCCCTCTTTCATGACGCAGCGCCGGTTGAACACGTGGTCCGGGACCTCCACGGATCCGAAGGCCACCTCGGCCGGCCTGAGGCGGCTGTGGGCGATCTGGACCAGGTCGGCGATCCTCCATTCCAGAAATTTCTGGTAGTCGCCCGTTCCGCGGCACGAGGAATGGGTATGGGTGCCCGCGACGAGGATGTTTCCTCTGGGGATGCCGGTGCTTTCCTCGATCCGGGCGCGCACCGCGTCGCCCAGCTCCAGGGGGATGCCGATGATGTCGGCGACGACGATGGCCGCCCGGGTCGCGCCGTCGTCGAGCACGATGCAGCGGGCGAGCAGTTCGTCGTGGACGGTCTCGGCAGGGAAGGGGGCGAATCCCCCGACGATGGGCGTGCCCAGCGGCGGAGTGATGTCGTTGGCCGCCGCGCCCACTTGGAGTCGGCGCTCCTGGGCGAAGCCGAGCGAGCCGAGCAGGCAGAGGCCGGCCGCGATGGGGAAGGCGAGGCGTTTCATGGGAGGTGGAGGCAAGGCGGTGGTGGTCGGAAGTCCGACGGATTGGGTCCCGGAGTCGGAATGTCGGGCTGAGGATCGCTGGGTTCGCCCCGGGTAGTCAAGGGCTTTCGGACAGGATCCGCTTTCGCGCGGCACGGGGTTGCGTCCGTCGTCGGACGCGGGACGGCGCTCACCCCGCCTCGCGCAGCTTTGCCAGCAACTGCTTGTCCCTCCTGCGAAGCTCGAGGGCGTGGCGGTAGGAGGCGTCGTTCTTGGCGACCCTCAGGGTGTGCGGCGTACCCTGCTTGACGGTGGTCCGGTCGAGGTCGAGAAAATTCCGCTGGATGAAGTCTTCGAGAAAGCTGCGGGCGTCCTGCGGGCGCTTGAAGTCGTGGCGAGGTGCCTGGGGATCGCCCATGAAGCGGGCGAGCTCCTCGATCAGATCGGTTTCGGACGGATGCAAACGCCGCCCCCAATCGGACGCCGGGCTTGTTCGCTCCTCCGGGGCCGGGCAAGGCCGGACCCAGTCGGGATAGGGTGTCAGTTCGCGGGCGACCTCCGCGCCGAGCCTCTCCATGGCGAACTCCAGCAGTTCCGGGTAGAGGGAGTTTCCATCCTTGGCTGCGGCGGCCAGGGACCGGTCGGTCAGCAGCGGACCGAGCCGCTTGCGGAGATAGGCAAGCGATTCGTCCGCCAGCAGGAAGGCGAGGGCGAGGGAGCGCTCGGTCCCGTCGTCGATCAGCGGGGAGGCGAGCAGCAGGATGCGCGCCTCGTCGGAATGCCCCGGCGGCTCCGGATCCCGGGCGGGCTGCCAGGAAGGGGCGGCGGGCCTGGGCTGGAGGCGGACGGCGGCGGAGAGGAGCCGCCGGGCGACGGCGACGTCCTCCGCCCGGTCCCGAAGGGCGTCGAGGATGCGGAAGAGGGGGCCGCGATGCTTCGTGGCGGCGTCCTCCCAGGTCAAAGCGGCGAAGACCGGCCCGAAGGGCGCGGCGCCGAAGGCGGCGAAGAGATCCTTCCACAAGGAGGTGCCGCACAGGCCGAAAGCCTCCGCCGGAACGCGCTGGACGAGCTTGGCCAGCCAATCCTCCGCACGCGCCCGGGCCAGGGCCGCCAGCGTCGTTTCGAAGGGTGAATCCAAGTCGCCCCCGCCTTCGGGACGCCGCGACGAGCCGGCATTCCGGTCGAACCGGTTCGCGTGCGGGAGCGCCTCGGGAAATGTCTCGACCGCGGCGGCGGCGAGACGCTGGAAGGCGGCCCGGTCGGCCTTGCCGCGCTTGCCCGCCAAGCGGAACAGCTCGCGGCAGGCGCCGGGCAGGTCGCGGTCGCACAGGATGCGCTCGTGGTCCTCCCGCGCCCACCAGGTCACGGCGGCGCGGCGGTACCAGTAGTCCATCGTGCAGCCCGCGTTGCCCGTGTAGCCTTCGCTCTCCTTCTCGTCGCGGGCGCCTTCGTCGATTCCCCTGCTCGCGATCAAGTCCTCCTTGGCCACGGCGCAGGTTCCGAGGAGGGCGGGGCGGTCGCGCACGTCTCGCCAATTCCCCAGAGTCAGGCTCTCGTCGTAGATCTCCCCCATTTCGCCGTTCTCGGAAACGTCCTCCTCCTCTTCCTCTTCCTCGTAATAATCGTGTCGGCCCCGGTAGCCGTAGTCGCTCTCGCCGCCCACGAGCTCGCCCGACTGGTGGTAGACCGCCAGGGCCAGATGCGCCACCAGGTCCAGCTCCTCCGCTGCGGCGAGGATCGCCCGGGCACGGGCCTGGTCGTTGCCCTTGAGCTTGCGCAGGGAAAAGTTCGCCTCCGTGTAGCCGTGCTCCAGCAGCGTCGCGCTCAGTTTCCCGAGCCGTCGTTCCGCCAGGGTGCGCAGCGAGGGCAGCAGGGATTTCGCCTGGGCGTCGAGCGCCAGGTGCAGATGTTCCGGCTCCCCCTTGTCCAGGCGCAGATTGTAGACCAGGCAGCAGCGGTAGCCCGAGCGCACCGGCTTCACCTCGTGCTCGCAATCCGCGAAGAGGGCGGCGAACTGGAAATCGCGCCAGTCCGACGTCTTGCCGAAATCGACCACTTCCTCGCGGCCGTCGTGGCGGATATGGAGCGCTCCGCCCTCGTGCGCGGACGGCAGCGCGACGACGAGCGTGCCGAACATCGCGTCCAGCTTCTCCGTGTCGCGATGGGGCAGGAAATGGCCGCCCTTCTCGTAGACGAGCAGCTTGTAGGGCAGGGCCGAGACCTGCGATTCGATGCCGAGATCCGCCTTGACCCGGTCCACCGCCTTCTCCAGAAACCGTTTCCACGGCTTCGAATTCAGCTCCAGCGACTTCGCGTCGATCTGCCAGCATTTCCGCACCGCGTCGTCCCGCACCGTCTCCGTCCCCTTCCCGTAGGGAGCGGGCTCCGCCACGGCGATCAGGGCCTGCACCTGTGCCTTGGGCAGAGGAAAGGCCAGTTCGCCCACGCCCTTCACCCCGATCTCGGGCAGGAAGAACGCCTCCGTGCCGGTCGAGTGGAAGTTTCCCGTTCCGGTGATCTTGGACAAGGCGGCGAGAAAGGCGCTGCGGGCGGCTGAGGACATGTGGGGAATGCGGCGTGTTTCATCCAAGAGAGCGCCGTTCGACCTCCCGCGCAAGCCCCGGCGGAGGGCATGGGCGAAACGCGGCCGACGACGCTTCGGGACCGGGCGGTCAACGGCTGCGCCGCCTTCCTCAGTTCCGTCTCACCCGCACTTTCTTCGGCTTCGACAGAACGTCGTTCGTCCCGACCGCCCGGAAGGTGATCACGTTGAGCCCCCGCTTGACGCGGACCTTCGCGTTCCACTTGGCTTTGCCCTTGGCCTTTTTGGCCTTCTTGGCTTTGCCGACGCGGTATTCGACCCGCTTGATCCCCGCCTGCGACTTGGCGGTGCCGCGGATTTTGACCGAGGCGGCGGAGGTCTCGATCCGCTTCTTCCCCTTCACCGTGAGCTTGACGGGCAGCTTCCCGGGGAAGCTCGGCGGAGCGATGGCGATCGCTCGAACCGAGGGGGCGCCGACGATCGGTCCGATCGGGGTCGCCGCGCCGGTGGAGCGGTTGATCGAGTAGAGGGTGATGCCGCCGACATCGGCGGCGAAAAGCGTCGTCTCGCCGAAGATGTCGAGACCGCTGCCGATGGAGAAGTCGAGGCCGGTGAAGCCGACGGGAGCGTAGCTGCCGCCGGCGATGTCCGCCGAGCTGAACAGCCGGTCGCTGGGGACGTCCTGATCGACGAAGAAGATCTTCGGACTCTGCCCGTAGGAGGCCGTTTCGAAGGCCGATCCGTTGGGGTTCGGAAAGCCCGCGAGGTCCGCCTGCTTCACGAAGGTCATCGAGTTCGGATCGAGCTCGTAGTTGTTGACGAAGTTCATCAGGCGGAACCGGTCCGTTCCCGGATTGTGGCCGAAGAACCAGCCGTTGGGGCCGCTGCCCGATCCGTCGATCCCCGTGAGCACCGGCCCCACGGGCGTGGCGGCGGCGGTGGCGGGGTTGATGACGAAGAGGCGCGTGTAGACCCCGTCCACCCCGAGAGCCCACAGCGTTCCGACGCCGGGGTTCGCGGGGGAGAGGGTCTGAACCGTGGTGCGGACGTCCATGCCGACCAGGGTGAAGGTTCCGAGGCCGGTGATCGGTTCCGGCAGGGAGGCGGTGCCGGGACTGCCGGAGTCGAAGGTGACGAGCTCGTTGTTCTGCGTGAGCAGGCGAACGGGAACGGCGCGGGCGGCAGGAGCGAGGGCCGAGACGGCGAGAAGGACGACGGCGACGGAGAGGGATCGTTTCATGCTCGAAATCATGCCGGAATCCGGCCGTCGGCGACAAGAACAAACGGCGGAAATCCAGCGGCCCGGAGGTCCTGCGGAGGCGGGTGTCCGGGAGGGTTGCCTTTGGCAGGGGAAGTTCATGCCGATTTTGAAATTGGTTCCATGCCCCCGCTGCCCGGCGCACTCGTATTCAACGCGGGGCATGCGGAAGGGTGAATGGCAGGGAGTCGTGTCAAGGGATGTTGCATGACCCCGGTTACCTTGACCCCGGTTGCCGCTCGAACTTCTTCATCATGAAGACTTCGGGATTCTCGGGATTGCCCCGAAAGCTCGACGGGCTGTTAGCTATGAACGAATAACTCCACGATTTCTTCGCGGCCACTCCCTTGAATTTCTTCTCTCCCAAAATCACGTAACCCCGTTTCTCAAAGTCTTTGATTGTCAAACGCCTGCCAACAAATCCAGTGATCTCAAATTCTCCATTTTGATCAGTCGTGAGTTCGATATTTCGAACGTAGGTTTCATTCCCCGTTGCAAGCGCCTTCACAAAAGATGGTTCGGAACCTGCGACCTCCGCTACGAGGCTAACTCCACTTAGAAGCCATCTCATAAATGTCTAAGGAGGATCACAGCGCAGCCGAGGTAGAAGAAAGCAGTGAAGTTTTCCGCATGATATTCCCACCGGACGACGAGGCGTCGGAAGTTGTGGAGCCAGGCGAAAAGGCGCTCGACCTTCCATCTTCGTTTGTATCGGCGCAGAGGTCTGCCGTCCTGAGTGCGGCGAATCCGATTCCTCCGGTTCGGAGCAATCATCTCGGTCCCGTATTGATCCGCAAGCTCCTCGTCGAGCGGATCGCTGTCGTAGGCTTTGTCTCCGATGAGCCGCTTCGGATAACCCGGAACCCAGAGACAATCGAGGGTGTCTTCGACCAGAGTCACTTCAGCCGGCGAAGCGCTTTCTGTCCTTCCGGCGACAGGAAGACCATTGCCGTCAACGATTGCCATGATCTTGGTTCCTTTGCCCCGCTTGGTCTTCCCGACTTGGCGCCCCCTTTTTTCGCCGAAACGAAAGTCCCGTCGATGAAGCATTCCTCCAAGTCGAGCCCTCCCCGTTTTCGAAGGTCCTCGGCAAGGGCCACGAGGAGATCTTCGAAAAATCCCTCCTTCCTCCATCGTTGCAGCCTTCGATGAACCGTCTGATAGCTCCCATATCGCTTCGGCAGATCCGCCCAAGGCGCTCCGCTTCGCAAGATCCAGAGGATCCCATTGAGTGCTGTTCGCTGGTCGGTCCACGGTCGGCCGCGACCGTCCTCTCTCACGGGATCGGGTGGAAGGATGGTTTTGACGATGTCCCATTGCTTGTCGGTGAGGTCCATCCATAATCATTATACACCTCATACAGAGTACAAATGATATTTATGAGATGGCTTCTAGCCTGCTCGCTCGCCGCAGCCTCTACTGCTCCAGGTTCGCCAATGGCCCGCATTCCATCGCAAAGTCATTGGGTGACGAATCCGGCAATGTCTGGCTCGA
>CAYMMC010000111.1:3818-8591 GCA_964391125.1 uncultured Akkermansia sp. | reverse complement strand
AGCGCCTCGATCCGCTCCACCAAAGCGCGGTAGACGTCCAGCTCCCGGTCGCGGGCGATCACCATCGTCTCGTAGCGCTCGGGGATCTCCACCTCGACCCCTTTCCGGCTCAGTCCCTGCGCTCTGCGGATTTCGGAGTCCATCCACTGGCGGAACCGGGCGAGATCGGTCTCGACCTCGGCGCGCTCCGCCTTTCGCCGGGCCAGGTCGCCCTCCACCTCCGCGAGCTCGTCGCGCAGCCTGGCGCAGCGGCGGGACAATTCCTCCTGCATCCCCTCGCCGAATTCCCGCCAGACCGGCTCGAGGCGATCGAGCTCCCGGCGCACGAGCTCGGCGGCGCCCTCCACCTTCGCGAAAATCGCGTCCTCGCCGCCATCCTCGGGCAGCGACGCCTCGCCGATCCACGCCCTCCAATCCTCGAGCAGGCGCTCGCCCAAGGCAGCCAGGCGGCCCGACAAGTTCCGGACACGGTCCTCGGACTCCCTCAGGCGCGCCTCCGCCCTCCCCGCCTCGTAGCGCAGCTCCGCGACCAAGCGCTCGCTTGCGACCGTCGCCCGGCGCGCTCCGCTCAGGCTCTCCAGCAACTGCCGTTCCCGACGTTCGCGCTCGCCACGCTCCCTGCTCAGCTCCGCCCGCAGCCTCTCGCTCTCCGTCCGCTCCTCCCCGAGCTCCCTCCGCAACCGTTCCAACTCTTCCTCGGCGCTCTCCACCTTCGCTTCCTCCGTCCGTTGACGACTTGCTTCCGCCCCCTCCCCGGACACGGACGAAGCCGTCTGCACGAGAAACTCCGCATCGGCGAAACGCAGCAGGTCCCCCTCCGACAGCGACGAGCGCTCCACCCGGACCCCGTTGACGAAGGTTCCGTTGCTCGACTCGCAGTCGATCACCTCCACAGTGGCTTCGCCGAGCACCTCGATCCGGGCGTGCCGGGCCGAAATGGAGTCGCGATCCAGCCGCAGGTCGCTCCCCTCCTCGCGCCCCACGCGGAAAATCCGCTCGCCCCGTGGGATCCAGAACGTTTCCACGGACGCGATCTCGGGTTGCAGCGGTCGAAGGAAAAAGGCCATCCCGGGCGATGGGGCGGAAAACCAACTCAATCGCACCGGAAGCCCCTCCCGGCAATCCGCTTTTTCCCGCCTCCCCGGCCGCGGCCGGAGGCGCGATGCCGCTCGGAGCGATCAAAAACGGGCGCGACGCCGTTGCTTTTGTGCGGTTTCTGCCCCTTTGTGGCCATGGTTTCCATCGCGTCCGCGGATAAAGCCGACCGATGGAGATGCGGCATCCATGGTTTCCCTCTCCATCCGCGGACTCGTGAAGCGATTCGGCGAGGTCGTCGCCCTCGACCGGCTCGACCTCGACATCGCCGCAGGCGAACTCTTTTTTCTGCTCGGTCCCTCCGGTTGCGGAAAAACGACCCTGCTCCGCGCCGTCGCGGGCTTCCATTTCCCCGACGAGGGCACCATCCGCTTCGACGGCGAGGACGTCGCCCGCGTCCCGCCGCACCGGCGCGGCACCGCCATGATGTTCCAGAGCTACGCCCTCTGGCCCCATCTCAACGTCTTCCGAAACGTCGCCTTCGGCCTGGAGGAGCGCCGCGTCCCCAAGGCCGAGATCCGCGCCCGCGTCGAGGAGGCCCTCGCCATGGTCCGCATGGACGGCCTCGGCGCCCGCAGGATCCACCAGCTCTCCGGCGGCCAACAGCAGCGCGTCGCCCTCGCCCGGGCTCTCGTGGTGCGGCCGCGCTGCCTGCTGCTCGACGAACCCCTCTCGAATCTCGACGCCCAACTGCGCGTCGAGATGCGGAGCGAGATCCGGCGCATCTGCAAGGGGTCCGGACTGACTGCCATCTACGTCACCCACGATCAGAAGGAGGCCCTCTCCATGGCCGACCGCCTGGCCGTCCTCGACGCCGGACGCGTCGCCCAGGTCGGAACACCCGAGGAGCTCTACCGCCGCCCCGCCTCCGCCTTCGTCGCCGGTTTCGTCGGCGAAACCAATCTCCTCCCCGGCGTCCTCGTCTCGGTCACGGGCGAGGACCACCTCGTCCGCACCGCCTTCGGCGACGTCGCCGGACGCGTCGCTGCGCCGGACTGGCGGCCCGCCCCCGGCGATCCCGTCCTCCTTTCGATCCGTCCCGAATGCCTCCTGCCCGTCCCCGAAGGCAACGCCCCGAACCACCTCTCCGGCACGCTCCAGGAATCCGTCTACCTCGGCGAGACCGCCCACTACACCCTGCGCTCCGCCGGAGGGGTGGCCATCCACCTGGCCGAACTCAACCCCCGCCGCGTCCTCCGGAACGCCGGGACCCTTCTCCACGCCGCAGCGAAGCCGGAGGATGTGGTCGTCCTGCCGACCTCGACGGGCGGGGTAGCTGTTTAGCTGGTAGCCCTTTGGCTGTTTAGCCCTTCCCGATCGCGCCTCAAAACCTCAAAACCTCAAAACCTCAAAACCTCAAAACCTCAAAACCTCAAAACCTCAACCCACCCCCGCCGCCCAATCAAGGCGCCGTGGCCCGCAGCTCCAGAACGCTGTTCGCCGCAGCGTCGGCCCTGAGATGCAGGACGGTCCAACGCCCGTCGTCGGAATCCCATTGTCCGCGCAGCGCGGCCCCCGAGACGGCATAGCGGCCCTTCGGCAGCACCCAGTCGACGCGGCAGGCGGGGAAGGCCTCTCGATAGTCGTTGACGAGACGGGCGCGGTGCTCCGATCCTTCGGGATCGGAAAATTCGACCCGCAAGGGCGCGACACGATGCCTGTCGAAGGGCAAGGGCAGAAATTCGTGCCCGGCGTAGCTCAGGGAGACGACGCGGTCGTCGGCGAAGCGCACCACCCGGAAGGTGTCGGAGCTGCGTTTGCCGATGAAATGCGTGCCGCCGTCCTTCGAGACGAAGCGATGCTGCCGCCGGGCCGTTCCTGGATCGGGCGCATGGCGGTCCGCCGCCTCCGGCCAGGCGTGGGCCGAATGCACCAGGGCGAAGCCGAAGCGCTCCAGCAAATCCTCGGGCGCGTCGCCCTCGTAGGCGTTGAGAATGCGGATGCGGCGACCGCGGAAGGGCTCGAGACGCGCGGCGGCCTCCTCGATGGCTGCTCGGTTGTGGCTCGGATCCCAGGACCATCCGTAGTTGAGGACGGCGATGCCCGGTCCCACTTCCACGACGCCCAGCGGATCGCCGTACCAGCGGTCGAAGCGGCGGCTGACGGCATGCCGCCCATCGTGGTGCGGCTCGCGGTGGACGTGGCCCTGCTCCACCGCGCCCACCGAAACCGACGGCACGGCGAGGGCGGTGGCGAGCGGATTGCCCTCGGCATCCGACAGGGAGGCATCCTCTCGGTAGCCGAAGGCGTGGTTGCCGATGGTGGTCAGGTGCGGCGTTTGCAGGCGCTTCAATCCGCCCGCGACGTAGGCGGGATGGACCTCGTTGCTGAACAGCACCGCATCCGGATCGATCAGGTTGGCCATCTCCGCGAAGGCCGCCAAGTACTCGCCTTGGTACTGGCCCCAGGTGTCGAGGTGCCCCAAGGCGAGGAAAACCGGCTGCTCCGGGTGTTCGGGGCGAAGACGCAGGCTGCGGGGCGCGCGCCGCAGCACGGGACCGCCTGCCGTTCGCACTTCGAGAACCAAGTCGCCCAAGCCGTCCAGGGGCTGCGACGGCAGATCGATCTCCACCGCACCGCCCGCTTCCGGGACGGATTCCTCGCCTTGCCACAGCAGCACGCTGCGCCGGGCCTCGCCGACGGACTGGATCCAGCGGACCGCCGTCAAGACCCCGGGTTCCGACGAAGCGGGAGCGGCCAACTCGAGACGCAGGCGCTCGCCGGGTCCTTTGACGGCGGGATGCCCCAGCCTGGGCCGCTCGATGCCGACGGTGAGCAAATCGGCGTCCAGACGCAGATTCAGCGGCGCCAGGATGCGCTCGGAACCGGCGTGCAGCGGCGGCAGAGGAATGCCCAGGGGCTCCCAGCCCAAGGCCTCGACCTCCAAGGTGCAGCCCTCGCCCGGCGGCAGGTCGACCAGGCGAATCATGCCGCTGAGCCGATTCCGCTGGACCACGGTGCGGACCAAGCGCCGCCCCTGTCGAACCGTCAGGCGGGCGTCCATCAGCAGATCGGAGGCCTCGCCGCCGAGCGAGAAGAGCAGGTCGGCGGAGGGCTCGCTCCACTCGCGGAAGCCGACGATGCGGACGCCCTTCCCGCCGCCGGGGGCGTGGCGGTGACGCAGTCGCACGGTGCGCCTGCCGGGGACGTCCCGCCGGTAGAGCACCACCTCCGCCGCTTCGGTGGCCAAATCCAGCGTGCGGGACAGTTCTCCGTCGATCCAGACTTCCAGCAGCCCCAAGTTCGGCATGCCGCGGTAGACGTAGGGCAGGTGGCCTTCCAGGACCAGCGAGAGGCCCGCGCCCTCGAAAACCCGCTCCAGCGTCGCCCCCTCCTCCTCGGTGAACCAGTGGCGGCGGGCCGGGAAGCAGCGCCGGAACTCCTCCTCCCGCCAGTCGCCAGAGGCGGAGATCCCTTCGTCGCCGACGACGGGTAGGACCGTGTCCCAATATTCGGCCATGCCGGGCCGCAGCGGAAGGTGCGCCCCGTCCTTCGACCAGTCGTCCTGCGCGACGGCGAAGCCGAGCCACAGGGGAAACAGGGCGGCGAACAGCGATCGCAGGGGCGTCATGGCTTGGCGATCTGCCTTACGGTTCGGTCGCAGAAAAGCGAGGCGGCGCGGGTGCGGCGCTCCCCCCGGAGGATCCGTCCCCGCTCCTCCCGCCGGCGGGCCACCTT
>CAYMMC010000111.1:1262-3808 GCA_964391125.1 uncultured Akkermansia sp. | reverse complement strand
CTTTTTCAGCTGCGGGGCGATGACGACGCGGCAGTAGGGGTTGGAGTCCTTGTTCAACTCGTAGTAGGTCGGGTGGTAGTCCTCGGCCACCCAGAACTTCGAAGCCTCGGCGATCTCGGTGACGGCGGGGGATCCGTAGACCTTGCTCTCGTCGAGACGCTTCATCGACTGCATCGCGACGCTCCGCTGCTGCGGCGTGTGGTAGAAGATCACGGAGCGGTACTGCGGTCCGACGTCGTTGCCCTGGCGGTTGAGCGTGGTGGGGTCGTGGGCCTGCCAGAAGACGTCCAGAATCTCGTCGAGCGTGATCTTGGCCGGGTCGAAGCTCACCTGGATGACCTCGGCATGGCCGGTGGTCTTGGTGACGACCTGCTCGTAGGTCGGGTTCTCGACGTGCCCCCCCATGTAGCCGGAGACGACGCTCTCGACGCCCTCGAGGCGCTTGACCACCGCCTCCGTACACCAGAAGCATCCGCCTCCGAGGGTGATGGTCTCCTTTCCTTGGGCAAGGGCGTCGCTTCCTTCTTTCATCGGCGTGGTTTCGGGTGAGGTGACGGGGGCGGCCTCGGAGGCAGCGGTTTCCGGCGCTGCCGGGGCTTGGACGGGCGACGCCGCAGTCTCGGGGGCGGCGGAGCTCTCGGCCGGCGGATCGCTCGGCGGCGTGACGGGGGTCCGGTCCTGGCAGGCCGCCAGGAAGGAGGCCAGGGCAACAACGAGGAGGAAGGGGCGAATGGACCAGTGCGGAACGGAGTCGCTCATGCCGACAAAATGGTCCCGCTCTCCCCGCTTCGCAATCGCTTTGCGGCGCATCGGGCGTCCCGCATCACGTGATTCCGGGTCGCGATCCGGAAAGAATGCCCACCCGAACACCGTGCTTTTTATGGCACGGCGCTTTTTCTTCGCCATCGCCTTCAAAAGTTTTGACTTAACGGATAACTTCCCTATAACAATGCCATTGTTATCCCTTAGTTACGGGAGCCATCCATGGCGAGGCCGAAGAACACAACCGAGACCGTCCAGATCACGATCTCCACCACCCCGCAGGTGAAGGAGCTCCTCGAACTGCTTTCGGCCACGGGGTTCTACGGGAAAAACGCCGCCGACACCGCGCATGCCTTGCTCAAGGAGAAAATCCGCGACTTGCAGCGCGACGGCCAGGCGCCCTCGCCGCGATACATCCCGGGCAAGGGCTGACACCGAGCCGCCCGCTCCACCACTCAACCGAAACCAACGATCCGACCCGACGCCATGTACTTGCCCGACCCTGCCGACGAATCCGGCGACGCCCTCGCCCTGCTCGCCGCCGCCTCGGCCGCCCCGGCCCACGCCTGCGAAAACGATCCCGACATCCAACGGGCCTTCGACGAGGGCCTCCGCGCCCTCGCCGAGGACATCGTCCGCTACCACCCCGGCCTGGCCCACCTCCTCGTGGGCATGGGCCCGACCCCCTGCCCCTTCGTCCACGGGCAGAACTGAGCCTTCAGGCCCACAGGTTCAGCAGCACCACCCCCGCCACCGCGACGAGCGCGCCGATGATGGCGAGCCGTCCGGGCCGGTCGCCCTCCGTCAGCGCCGCCAGGGGCATCATCGCGATCGGCGTCAGGGTCACGACGGCGAGCACGATGCCGCTCTCGAGGTCCTGCAGCGCCCATTGGAAGCAGCTCACCCCGACGACCGGCCCGAAAAGCGCCGCCCCCAGCAGCCAAGGGGCGACCTTTCGGTCCAAGGGCGTGCGCCACGCCCCCCATTCCTCCCGCGGGCCGAAAAGACGGATCAGCAGCACGGCCAAGGCCGAAAAAAGCAGCCCCGCCAAGACCCGCTGGAAGGCGGCGGTGATTCCCGAACCCTCCGCCCCGAGGGCGAGCGCCACCGCCTCCGCCTTGCGGCTGATGACCGCTCCGGTCCCCTGGCCGAAGCCAGCCACCACGGCGGCGGCGATGCCCAGCCCGAAGCTGCCGCGCCGCTCCATCCTCTGCCGGGACTTCGCTCCGGGACGGATCGCCATCCCGACCCCCGCGAGGATCAGAAGCGCGCAGGCCGCCACCCTCGGCCCCACCCCGTTTCCCAGCCAGACCCACTCCAAGCCCATCGCGAACAGCGGCGCGAGGCAGAGATTGAGCAGAATCGTCAACCTCGATCCGATCCGCTCGTAGGCGGCGAACAGCGCCAGATCGCCGAGGCCGAAACCGATCAAGCCGCTGACGAAGAACCAGCGGAAGGAAGGCCAGCGCAGCGCGTCCGGCGTCAGCGCGAGCACGAGCAGCCCCAGAATCGCGGCGGCCAGGAATAGCCTCATCAAGTTGCCCCAAGCCCCCCCGAGCTTCACCGCGACCCGTTGACCGGTCACGGCGGAGCAGGCGAAAAAGAGGGTCGTCAGGAGCGCGGCAGTCATGGCTCGGAGGTCGTGCCGACCGCCGATGCGGAAATTGCCAAAGCAAAGGCATCCGTCCAGCATTATTGTGAGGGGTCAGGAGCTAGAATCCAGAATCCAGAATCCAGAATCCAGAATCCAGAATCCAGAATCCAGAATCCAGGCCAGCGCTCCT
>CAYMMC010000111.1:0-1162 GCA_964391125.1 uncultured Akkermansia sp. | reverse complement strand
AGCTCCTAGCTCCTAGCTCCTAGCTCCTAGCTCCTAGCTCCTAGCTCCTAGCTCCTAGCTCCCCATGCTCCTCGTTCACAACGGCGTCCTTCGGCCCGCCGAGTCCCCCCTCCTTCCCGCCGGGGACGGGCTCGCGGCCTTCGGCCTGGGGGTCTTCGAGACGCTCGCCGCCTACGGCGGACGCCCGTTCCTCGCCGACGCCCATCTCGCCCGCCTTCGCCACGCCGCGCACGTTCTCCGCCTTCCCTGCCCGGAAGACGCCGCCCTGCTGGGGGGCATCGGCGCCGCCCTCGCCGCCAACCGGCTCCACGAGACCGCCAAGGCACGGATCCGGATCGTCCTCTCCTCGCCCGGGGGCGCCGAGCCATCCTGGTGGGTGGAGGCCACCCCTCCCCCACCCCATCCCGACACCGCGCGGACCGTCACCGGACCCGCCTTCGTCCGCAACGAGCGCAGCCCTCTCGTCGGCTTGAAGAGCACCCAATGCGGCGATTCGGTCCTCGCCCAGAGGACCGCCCGGGAGACCGGCGCCGACGAAGCCCTCTTCGCCAACACCCGGGGCGAACTCTGCGAGGGTGCCTGGTCGAACGTCTTCGTGCGCGTCGGCGGCCGCTGGTCCACCCCGCCCCTCCGCTCCGGCTGCCTGCCCGGCGTAACTCGCGCCCTCGTCCTCGATCTGTTCCGCGAACACGGCCTCGAAGCGGCGGAGACGACCCTGCCGATCCGCCAACTCGACCGGGTCGAGGCCGCCTTCCTCACTTCCAGCTTGCGCGAGATCCAGCCGATTTCCTCCATCGATGGACGCGAGCAGGCCATCGACGACCCCCTGTTGGAGGATCTGCGGGCCGCCTACCGCAGGAGAACCGAAGCCGCATGATCGCCCACCGCATCGCGCCGCGCCTCGCCGCAGCGGCCCTAGTCCTCCTCGGCGCCGCCGCGACGCTGCGGGCAGCGGACGTCGTCGACGACGACGCGATCAAGACCTCCTTCGAAGAGCAGCTCGAGGCGCTGTTCCGAGCGGGCGGACTGGCCACCGGATCGGCCACGCTGAAGCAGCTCCACGGCGCCTCCGTCGCCGCCTTTCCCGCTCCGCCCCCCTCCGCCTCCGACGACGGCGCCTTCGCCCGCGCCCGCGCCGCGACCCTCGTGCTCGGGCATCTCT
>CAYMMC010000110.1:0-8683 GCA_964391125.1 uncultured Akkermansia sp. | reverse complement strand
GATGCCGATTGCATCGTCGCGAAGCTCGATTGCGCGAAGGAAGGGGCCGGGCCAGCCGCCCCCGGGCGCATGGGCTTCCCGCCCATGCACCGCTCCCGGACGTCCGTGGATGGAACTGGCCTCGTCCGCTCTTGCGGGGCCAGACGGAGCCTTATCAGCGAACAGACCTCCCAAGGACTTCGGCGTCCCCCCACGGCGCATGGGCAAGATGCCCATGCCACATGTCTGCGTCCGGCCGAGACGGATGCCTCTGCGAGCCGTAGCATGGGCTTCCAGCATGCGAGCCATCGGGTCGCAATCCTTCACGAAAATTTGAACCGGGTCTTGGATCGCCGCGCCAGCGCTTCGCCCGCCCTTCCAGCACTGAAAACTGAACACTGAACACTGCCAACCTTCCCCCCCATGCCGGTCTACTATCTCGAATTCATCGTCGTCGCGCTCGGTCTCGCCATGCTCATGGCCGACGCCTTCGTCAAGCTGGAGGACAAGCGCCGCATCGCCTGGTTCGGCATCCTCGGGCTCGGCGTCGTCCTCCTGCTCCACTTCTTCGTCGAGACGCCCGCCTCGACCGAGGGCGCCATCTGGAAGTTCTACGCCGTCCCGGACAAGCTCTCGCTCTTCTTCAAGGGGCTCGCCGTGCTCACCACTCTGCTCGTGCTCGTGATGGGCCTGAGCTACGCCCCCATCGTCGTCGACCAGACCGCCAGACCCGAGCCGGGCGCCCATCCCCAGGCCGGACTCGGGGAATTCTACGCCCTGCCCCTCTTCGTCTGCGCCGGCCTCATGTGGATGGCCTCGGCCACGAACCTGGTCAGCATCTTCGTCTCGCTGGAGACCGTCTCCATCGCCTTCTACATCCTCGTCGCCTACCTGCGGCGCAACGTCGGCTCGCTCGAGGCCGGGGTGAAATACCTCATCCTCGGAGCCCTCTCGGCCGGCTTCCTCGTCTACGGCTTCGCCTGGCTCTTCGGCGTCACCGGCAGCATGGATCTCCCCGCCATCGCCGAAGCCCTCGCCCGGCCCGACGTCAACCCCACCTCCGCGCTCTTCGCCTTCGCCCTCGTCCTCGTCGCCCTCGCCTTCAAGCTGGGGGCCGCGCCCTTCCACCTCTGGATGCCCGACGTCTACCAGGGCGCCCCCACCCCGATCACCGCCTTCCTCTCGGTCGGGTCGAAGGCCGCCGGGGCCATCGTGACCCTGCGCCTCGTCAGCCCCTTCCTCGCCAGCCCCGTCCTCGTCGGCAAGGTGACCTCCGTCCTCGTCGTCCTCGCCATCCTCACTCTGCTCGTCGGCAACCTCGCGGCCCTGTCGCAGAGGAACTTCAAGCGGCTCCTCGGCTACTCCTCCGTCGGGCACAGCGGCTTCCTCCTCATGGCCCTGGCCGCCGCCCCGCGCGTCGGGGCGGAGGGCTCGATGACGCCGGCCACCGCCATCGCCTTCTATCTCGGCGCCTACCTGCTGATGACCCTGCTGGCCTTCCTCGTCCTCGCGAACCTGCGCAGCGTCGTCGTGGGCGAGGATCTCGACGCCTGCCGAGGCCTCGCCAAGCGCTCGCCCTTCCTCGCCGCGGCGCTCCTCGTCTCGATGGCCTCGCTCGCCGGCATCCCTCTGACGGCCGGCTTCTTCGGCAAGCTCTTCGCCTTCAAGATGGCCATCGACGCGGGCCAGTGGGCGCTTCTCGCCGCCGGCCTGATCGGCGCCGCAGCGGGCTTCTACTACTACCTCAAGGTCGCCGTCTCCATGTATTTCGCCGAGCCCGCCAAGGACTCGGCGGGAGCGATCCGCGTCCCCCCGCTCGCCGGCACGGCCATGGCCGCCCTCATGGTCCTCATCGTCGTCGCCGGCGTCGCCCCGGGCGTGATCACCGGCCTGTTCCAGTGAAGGCCCTCGCCTTGCGCCGCCTTCAGAAGGACAGCGTCCAATAGACCTCGACGAGCGACTCGACGAAGCGCGGCACGAAGGTCCGGGCGTTCTCCCAGAAGGAGGCGAGGAAGCTGCGGAAGCTGGCCGTGGGCGAGGCGACGACGATCATCGCGCTGAGGACGAGAACGTTCGCCGAGAAGATCACGGAGAAGGAGAAGACGCGCCCGTTCTGGACCACGTCCGGCTGCTCGCCCCGCACCATCCAGAGGGTGAAGGCGAGGTGGAGGGTCCAGGTGAAGCCGATCAACCCGTAGAGCCAGACCGGGTCGGGCAGGACGTGCTCGGCCGCGACCCAGCCGTAGGCCGCCCAGGCGAGAATGGCGACGACGCTGTAGAAGGGGAAGAAATAGGGCGAGAGGGAGATGAGGAAGTTGGTCCGGTCGGTGAGGATGTGCCCCCCTCGCGAGGACACGTGGACGTCGCTGACGCGCCCGCGGAAGACGAGGACGAAGAGCGCGTGGGTCAGCTCGTGGCCGGCCACGTAGAGCCAGCGGAGGAGGCGGCCCTGGCAGAAGAAGAACAGGACCAGGGCCAGCGCCGCCCCGAGGCCGAAGAAGACGAACTCCCGCGATTTCCAATACTCTCCGGCGAGCGTGTCGGCCCGCAGGAGGACGAGGAAGGTCTCGAACAGGATCCAGCAGACGGGCAGCAGGGCGATCCCGACGGCGAGCTTCAGCGTCCGCAGCGCGGGGGACTCGGGATCGGAGAAGGCCGCGAGCGCCGCGCCGGGGAGAAAGGCGGAAAGCCCCTGCGGCGGCGGGGTTTTCCGCCGTCTCGGACGGTTTCGGGGCGTCGCGTGGCGGGGCAAGGGATCTGCGGGGCGGTGGGGATCGGCGGCCCTCCCTCGTCTCGCGCGACCTCGTCGGTCAGGCGCGGCCGAGGTACTTCTTGTCGTCGGTGCTGACGCGGATGCGGTCGCCGGGGCCGATGAAGAGGGGGACCTGGAGGCGGAGGCCGGTCTGCACGGTGGCCTCCTTCGTCGCCGCAGTGGCGGTGTCGCCCTTCACGCCCGGGGCGGATTCGGTGACCTCCAGCTCGATGCTCGGGGGCAGCTCGATGGTCACGGGCTTGCCGTCGACGAAGAGCACCTCGACGGTCAGCCCGTCGATGAGGAGCTCCTTGCTGTCCTCGATGAACTCCGGCTGGAAGGTCACCGTGTCGTAGGTGGACGGATCCATGAAATGGTAGCCGGTCTGGTCCTGGTAGCTGAACTCGAGCTTCTGCCGCTCGGACTGGACGATCTCGACCTTGTCGCTGGAGGCGAAGCGGATGTCCTTCGTCTTGCCCGTCTTGAAGGAGCGGACCGTGGCCATGATGAGGGCGTTGCCCTTCCCAGGGGTGCGGTGCTCGAGCCCGAGGACGATGCCGAGCTCGCCGTTGTAGCTGATGCACTGTCCGCGTTTCAGGTTGGTTGCGACGATGGCCATGGCTAGGAGCAGATTGGTTAAGATAGCTTGATTTTCTTCTGGGAAAGAATGGAATATTGCCATCGTTTCGCCCGATCACAAGATCGGAAATAATGATTTGCGACCGAACGGGGCGCCGCCACCGTGGCGCATGCCCGATTCCGACCCGTCGCCCCCCCCCTTCCGGCGCGCGCGCCTGCGCTGGGCGCTGCTCGCCCCGGCCCTGGTGGTCCCGCTCGCCGCCTCCTTCTTCTACTTCGTCCTCTTCCCCGGAACGGCCTTCGGCAACGCCTTCTACACGGGCAACAAGATCTTCCTGGTCCTCTGGCCGCTGGCCGCCGTGGCCCTCGTCCTGCGGGAGCCCATGGTCGACCGGACCCGTCCGAAGCGGCATCTCGCCTCGCTCCTGCCGGGCGCCGTCTTCGGGGCGCTGGTGGTCGGATCGCTCTTTCTCCTCCTCGGAGCCTCGCCGCTCGGCGCCATCTTCGAGGCGAACCAAGGCAGGATCGCCCAGCGCATCCACGATCTCGGGGTGGCGGAGAACTACCTCGCCTTCGCCCTCTTCCTCTCCTTCGTCCACGCGGCGATGGAGGAGTTCTACTGGCGCTGGTTCGCCTTCGGCCAGGCGAGCCGGCTGATGCCGAAGGGCGCGGCCCATCTCGTCGCGGCGCTCGGCTTCGCCTCGCACCACGTCGTCGTGCTGAGCCAGTTCTTCCCCATGGGCTGGGCCTTCGCCCTCGGGGCCTGCGTCGCCGTCGGCGGGGCCTTCTGGAGCTGGCAGGCGGACCGCTACAACAGCCTGATCGGCCCTTGGCTCAGCCACCTGATCATCGATCTGGGCCTGATGTGGGTGGGCTGGGAGGCGCTGCGGTCGGCGGGCTGAGCCCGTCCTCCGCCGCGGTCGACGGTTCCGGCTCGGGAGGCTTCCCCGTGGCGAAGACGGCCGTGAGCCGCGCGTGCCGCCCCAGCGGTCCGGGGAAATGGAAGCCGCCGACGACGATGTCGGGGAGGCCGTCGTGGTTCAGGTCGCCGACGTCCATGGTCGCGAGGTTCGTCGGAGAATGCAGAATGGTGTGGGGGGTGAAGCGGGCGGCGCCGTCGTTCTCCAGCCAGATCAGGCTGGGGAAGTCGTGCACGGTCCAGTCGAAGTAGAGGCTGGACACGACGATGTCGAGATGGCCGTCCCCGTTCATGTCGTGGGCCACGGCCCGGTAGCAGCCCGGCATGGAGACCAGCTCGTGCTGGCGGAACGAGCCCTCGACGTTCTCGAGCCAGCGCACCCCGTGGTAGGGCTTGGCCAGGGAGACCTCGTCCATCATGTCGCCGTTGGTGAGGAGGATGTCGAGATCGCCGTCGCCGTCGAGATCGACGAGCTGGAAGCCGGAGGATCCGAAGGCCGGATTGTCCGCGCGGGCGAGCAGGCGGCGCTCGAAGCTGCCGTCGCCGCGGTTGCGGAACCATTCGATGCTTTCGTGCTGCTGGGAGAAGAGCACGATGAAATCCATCAGGCCGTCCTCGTCGAAGTCGACCACCTCGACCTGCATGGCGCCGTTCTGCTGCAGGACCCGATGCTGGATGAACAGCGTCGGCGTGACCTGCTCCAGCAGCAGCACTTCGCCCGAATCGCGCCAGCCGAAGGCCGTGGCGACGAAGTCGGTCTTGCCGTCGCCGTTGAAGTCCCCCGGCTTCGCGTCGGTGACCCGGGCGACGTTCCCGACGAGGCGGAGGGGCTCGAAGGTGAGGTCGCCGCGGTTCACGAGCAGCCAGACCGAGCCGATGAGGTCGTCCGTGGGAGTGACGAAGCCCAGCGACGCGACGACGATGTCGAGATGCCCGTCTCCGTTGTAGTCCAGCACCGTCGTCCGCGCCGGGGCGGGGATGTCGGCGATGAAGATCTCCTGCCAGGCTCCGTCCTCGATCTTCAGCCAGGTGACGCGACCGGTGACGTCGTCGCAGACGAGGACGTCGGCCCTCCCGTCCTGGTCGAGGTCGGTCACGTTGACGTTCGCGATCCGCGGCCGCTCCTCCTCGCACTCCAGCCCGACCTCGCCCCGGACGAAGCCGAGGGGGCCCATTCCGAACTCGCCGGAGGGCGGCGCGAAGGCCTCGGGGCTCTCCGCCTGGTAGAGGGCGAGCAGCTCCGCGTATTCCGTCTCGTCGAACGGCAGCTTCCGCTCCACGATCCAGGGGCGCATGATCTCGAAGGGCGGCGGCCAGTGCTCCCGGGTGACGGCGTCGGCGGGCGGCATGGCGTGGCAGGCGACGCAATATTTCGCGCCGAGCTCGAGCAGCCGCGCCGGGGGGGCGCCGTCGGCGGCCCGCGCGGGGAGGAGGCAGGCCGCCAGGGTCGCGGTCAGGAAAATGCTTCGGGCCATCGCTCCGCCAATCGGTTCGCGGGGCCGTCGCCCCTCGCAGCGGGCACGTTCCGCCAGAGCCCCGGCGAAGACAAGCCGCAATTCCCTGCTGCGGGCCGCTCAGGCAACCGCCTTCTTCGGCTCGCGGAAGAAGATCGCGAAGACCACGAGGACGGCGAGCGCGCCCCAGGCGGGCGTCTGCCAGATCGCGGCCCAGTCGTGGGAGAGGCCGTCGGCGGTGGGCGTCTCGAGGGCGTGGCGCTGCTGCACCTTGCCGGCGAGGAGGCTGCCGACGAAGTTCCCCACGCCCCAGAGGATGAAGGCGATGAAGCCCTGCGCCGCGCCGCGGGTGCGCTCGCCCGCCTCGTCGTCGACGTAGAGCTGGCCGGCGATGAAGAGGAAGTCGTAGCAGGCCCCGTGGAGGAGGATCGCGGTGAAAATCAGGGCGGCGGTCATCGTCCCCGCTCCGACGCTGCCGGAGAGGGCGAAGTAGCGCAGCACCCAGCAGGCGATCCCGAGGAAGATGGTCTTCTTGTAGCCGAAGCGCCTCAGGAAAAGCGGCAGGAGAAGGAAGAAGACCACGTCCGAGACCTGGGCGAAGGAGGTCTTCACCAGCATGTTCTCCCACTTCAGTTCGGTGAGGTATTGCCCGAGATTCACGAAGTAGAAGTAGAGCGGGATGCAGATGAGGAACATGCAGAGGATGAAGACGGCGAAGGAGGGCTTCCGCAGCAGGGCGAGCGCGTCGAGGCCGAGAATCTCGCCGATCTTCACGTCCGCCCCGGTCTTGGTCGGGGGCGTGTGGGGCAGGAGCAGCGCATAGAGGCCGAAGAGGACCGAGACGGCGCCCGCGATGTAGAACTGGATCGGGGATTCGGCGCCGTTGACGGCGTTCACCGCGACGAGCCCTCCGATCCAGCCGACCGCCGAGAGCATCTTGACGCGGGGGAAGTCGGCCTTGGGGTTCGCGAGGTGGGTCAGGGAGAGCGAGTTCCCCAGCGCCAGGGTCGGCACGTAGAGGGCGCAGTAGAGGATTAGCATCGGATAGAAGCTCGCGAAGTCCTTGAACTGCGGCAGGACGAGGAGGACGCCGCCTCCGGCGATGCCGAGGATGGCGAGGAGCTTCTCCGAGGCGAAGAAGCGGTCCGCGACGAGTCCCACGAGAAAGGGCGAGATCATCGCCCCGATGGCGAAGGCCCCATAGGCGAGACCGATCTGTCCGCCGCCGAACTTCAAGGTGTTCGAAAGGTAGGTGCCCATGCTGACATACCAGCACCCCCAGATGAAGTACTGGAGGAACATGAAGGCGGCGAGCTTGATCTTGAGGGAGGTCTGCATGGGAGGATCGGTGGGGGTCCGCCGATTGGAAGGGGTTACGGCCCCCAAGTCAAGAATTTCGGCCCGCAGGCGCAATGCCGCCCCGCGGAGGAGGGTCCGGCGATTTCACGGCCGTCGCCGCCGGGACGCCCTCCGCGTGAACCGGCCCTCTCACCGCGGCGAGAATCCCTCGTTCTTTCCCATCCTGTCGAAGGCGAGGGCGACGCCTTCGCCCCGGAAGGCCTTGGCGAGATCCTCCTTGAGCTGCTCGGGGTCGCGCCCGCGCAGGAGATGCCTCTCGAAGGCGGCGGGCTCGGCGGAGCGGTCGGCGTCCTCCAGCTCGCGCAGGTAGGCGATGATGTTCGCCGAATCCCCCTCGCCATCGAGGAAGTAGAAGTAGTAGGTCATCAGGCCGGCGGAATGGTAGTTCTGCGTGGCCTGCCCCCGGATGCTGGCGAGCGCGGCCGCCCAGGTCCGTCCGTCGAGGCCGAACAGCTCCTCCGGGTCCAGCATCGTGAACTCCCTCCCGCTCCCTCCGCCGCGCTCGACGTAGCTCCGGAGGCTGCCCTTGCGGCCGGCGAGGTTGAACTTGCCCCGCTCGTATTCGAGCATCTCCACGGCCTCGGCGCTGCCTTCGATGTACCAGGTCGGCAGCTTGGGGAGCCAGTGGTTCATCATCTGGTGGGTGATCTCGTGGATGAGGGTCCGGTTGTCCCCCTCGTTGCCCGAGCTTTCCAAAAGGACGCGGCTGCCCGCGATCTTGACGCCGAGGGAGGAGAGAGGCACGGCGAGGGCCTTCTTGCTCCGTTGGTAGACGCCGGCCGAGCCCTCGATGCCGCCGTTCTCGTAGTAGTCCTCCCGACTGGTGTAGAGCCGGGCGACGAAATGCTCCTGGCCGTCCTCCGGCAGCGGCTTCAAGTCGAGCGGAAGGGAGCAGTTGAGGAGGTAGGTGGCCTCGAAGATGCGCGAGAACTCCCGCACCACGGCGGAGGTGAGCCGGGAGTCGCAGTGGAACTCGTAATGCCCGGAGCGATAGACGAACTCCTTCCTCTCGGCGTCCTCGACGACGACCTCCGGAACCGGAGTGGCTCCGATGTCGATGCTGCGGGGCCACTCCGCCAAGGCGGCGGGAGCGTCGGACGCCCCCCGCGCGGAGGGCTCGGAGGCGGCGGCCAGCGACTTCACGTAGTCGGCATCGGCGGAGGAAAGGCGCTCCAGCGGAACCGTCGCGACCGTTCCGTTGGCGAGGCGGAGGCGGACGCCCGCGTCGTCGGCCCCTTCGAAGCTCGCCTCGATGGTGCGCCCGTCGTTGCTCGTCCAAGTCCGCTTCGGAACGGCATCGTCCGCCGGGAGGCGGGGCGAAAGGGCGAGCGCGAACCAGAGGAGAAGGAGGGGGAGCTGTCTGCGATTCATCGGAGGAACGGCAAGGTCGTTCCCTTGCCCCGACGATTGAGGCAGAATCCCCTCCCCCGATCAAGCCGAATCCCTCCACCTTCGCGTCGTGCTGCGCCACAGAAAATCAGATACCTCCGGCAGAACCGGAGCTTTGGGGATTGGAGCCGCCCGAAGCGGCCTGCGGCCTCGTTCCTCTGGAGGCCTCGAACGCCTCTCCCGCCCATTCCATCATCCCCCCCGCGCACCGCCGCGGGCTTCAAGGGTAGCCCCGAGCGGCCCGCTCGGGGA
>CAYMMC010000109.1:0-8702 GCA_964391125.1 uncultured Akkermansia sp. | reverse complement strand
GGTCCCCCGGGGGAGGCGGCGGCCCGGGCCTCGCGCCGCCTCATGGCGAGGAAGGCGTCGACCACCCGCGAAGGGGCGGCGTCGGCGTCGATGCCTGCGGGCAGCGGAACCGGATCGAGCGTCTTGAGATAGGCCCGCGCGGCCTCGTGCCGCTTTTCGACCTCGCCTTCGATCCGCCCGTAGGCGACCTGGCGGCGCTCGGCGTCGAGCCGGTCGAACTGCGCGGCCTGCTCCTGGTTGAAGAGGTGGAAGCCCTCGGCGTCGAAGACGGCGGAGCGATCCGCTCCGGCGGCGAGGAGATGCCAGCTTTCCTCCCCCTCGTAGCGGACGGCGAGGAGCAGCTCGTTGATGCCGAGCCGCCTCCCCGGCTGGCCGACCATGCCCTCGACGACGACGAGCTTCCGGCCGCCGTCGCCGCGGAGCGGGAGGGTCGTCTCCTGCGTGCCCATGCGGAGGCGGGGATAGCCGGGATCGGTCTCGGGCATGGGCCGGGGCTGGCCGTGGGCGCTCCCGCTGATGTTGAAGTAGGGCTGGTCGGCCCGTTCTTCGCCGTCCACGAAGAGTCGGCTGAGGCCCGGCGCGCGGAACAGCAGGGTGTGCTCGCCCGGCGGCAGCTCGACCTCGGCGGCGAGCCGGACGTGGAGAGGCAGTTTGCGGTCGCGGCGGGCGGCGCGCTCGTTGTAGGCGTGGGGCAGGGAGGAGAGGGAAAAGGCGTCGACCGGGAAGAGTTCGTCGGGCCGTCCGTCGAGGTCGGGCCAGAGGTCGCGCTCGCCCACGCCCTCGCGGATTTCGACCAGCACCTTCCCGGCGGGGACGGCGGCGAGCTGCGGCGGCAGCGGATCGGGCACGACGCGCTGGTAGCGGGCCTGGACGCGGGCGGCGTCGAGCGCCTCGCGGTAGACGGCGATCTCGTCGATGGCGCCGTTCAGGCTGTTGGCGGGGCTGCCCCCGAGCGAGGAGCCGATCATCGCGACGTCGTCGTCGACCACGGGCGGCTCGGTGGTCTTGCCGCCCGCCTCCCACCGGCCGGAGCGCTCCCGCCCGTCGATGAAGCCCTTGAGGCTGTCGGGTTTCCCGAAGGTGTAGCTGAGCGCGAGATGGTGCCATTTCCCGTCCGCCGAGATGCCTGCGGAGGAGGTCCAGCGGTGGTAGTCGCCCTCCGGCTTGGCCTCGGTCGGCTGGCTGCGGAAGAGGAAGCTGAGCTTGGCGGCGCCGCCCGATTCGGTCAGGCGGAGTCCCCAGTTCTGGTTCCGCCCGCCGGGGGCGCTGCGGCCCTTGCCGATGAGGTAGGCGCTGGCCCCCGGAACGACCTCGTCGAGCCGCACCCAGGCTTCGACGGTGATCGAATCGCCCTGGGCGAAGCGCAGCGCCTCGGAATCGTCGAGACGCAGGTGCGCGCCGTCGCCTTTCAGCCGGATGGCGCGGTTCTTCTCGGGCAAGGTCAGGGAGACGCGGCGGTCGGGACCGTCCACCCTTTCGACCGAGCCCTTTGTCAGCGCGGCGTCGAGTTCCGATTCGAAGGAATGCCACAGCACCGGCCCGTCGCCGGAGATCAGATCGGAGAGGGGCGGGACTTCGGCCCGCAGCGCGTCGCCGGAGAGCAGCGCCGCGAGCGCCAGGCAACGGACCGCCGCGAGGCCGCGAAAAGGATCGGGAAGCGTCTTCACGGCCCCATTCTAGCCGAAGCCCCGGGCAAACGCACCTCCGGGGGCGTACCTCCATCGTGGGGCACTCGATCGCGCCCCGCCGAGACATCTCCCCCGCTTTTCCGGTCGCGGGCGGGCTGCTGGAGGAGTTGCCGGTTGACTGCCGCCGCGATTCCCGTTCATTCCCCGTCCTTATGGGATCTTCTTTCGGCCGTCTCTTCCGTCTTTCCACCTGGGGCGAATCCCACGGAGGCGGGGTCGGCGTGGTCGTGGACGGATGCCCTCCCCGGATACCCCTCTCCGAAGCGGACCTCCAGACCGACCTGGACCGCCGCCGCCCCGGCCAGAGCGACATCACCACGCCACGCAACGAGGCCGACGAGGCCGAGATTCTCTCCGGCACCTTCGAGGGACTCACCCTCGGCACGCCCATCGCCGTGCTCGTCCGCAACAAGGACGCCCGTCCCGAGGCCTACTCGGAGATGGCGGAGAAATTCCGGCCCTCGCACGCCGACTACACCTACCAGGCGAAATACGGCATCCGCAATTGGCAGGGCGGGGGGCGCGCCAGCGCCCGCGAGACGATCGGGCGGGTCGCGGCGGCGGCCATCGCGAAAAAGGTCATCGCCGCGCAGTTCGCTCCCGATCTGGAGATCCTGCCCTATGTCGAATCCATCGGCACGCTGCGGGCGGAAGTCGATCCGGCGACGGTGACGCGCGAAACGATCGAGTCGAATCCCGTCCGCACCGGCGACCCCGGCTCGGTCGAGGCCATGATCGATCTCATCAAGAAGGTCCGCGGCGAAGGCAACTCCGTCGGCGGCGTCGTCGCCTGCGTCGTCCGCAACGTGCCCGTCGGCCTCGGCATGCCCGTCTTCGACCGGCTCGAGGCCGACCTCGCGAAGGCCATGCTCAGCCTGCCCGCGACGAAGGGCTTCGAGATCGGCTCGGGCTTCGCCGGCACGGAGATGACGGGGCGCGAGCACAACGACGCCTTCCGGATGAGGGACGGGCGGGTCCGCACGGTGACGAACCGCTCCGGCGGCGTCCAGGGCGGCATCAGCAACGGCGAGGACCTGTTCTTCCGCGTCGCCTTCAAGCCCACCGCGACGATCATGACGGCGCAGGACACCGTCTCCACCGCCGGCGAGGACGCCGAGCTGAAGGGACGCGGCCGCCACGACGCCTGCGTCCTGCCCCGCGCCGTCCCCATCGTCGAGGCGATGGCCGCGCTCGTCCTCGTCGACCACATGCTGCGGCAGCGGGCTCTTTGCGGAGAGACCTGAAACGCAACCCCCGACCCGCTCCCATGACCGACCACGCCCCGGTTTTCCTCGCGCTGCTCTTCGTCGTCGTCGCATTCTCCTTCGCCTCGAACAAGGGCGTCGTCGGACTGCTCGCCTCGGGGGGCGCCGTCGCCGCCGGGACTGCGGTCCTCCTCGCGGGATTCCAGCTCCTCCCGGGCCTCGCGCGGATCTACCTCGACATCGGGCTGGCTTGGCAGGCCACCCTGGGCATCGCGGCCACCGCGGCCGCAGTGGTCTTCGTCGTCCTGCGCATCGTCCTCGCGCTGTCGCTCAAGTGGCTCTTCCAGTTCGACGGATGGCTCCACCGCTTCGCCGACGGCACCGCCGGGGGCATCCTCTCGCTGGGGCCGAGCCTCGTCACCGTCTTCGTCTTCTTCACCTGCGTCCGCGCCGCCGGGACGGTGCAGGAGCTCAACTACATCGACTCCCTCGCCCGAGCCGGCATCCGCGAGATGGGCGGGCAGATCCCCCGCTATCCGCTTTCCGCCACCTGGCGAAACGCCATCGAGCGACTCCCCTTCCTCGCCCCCGCCCTCGACGCGACCGACCCCTTCAGCCGCCGTCGCGCCCGCAACGCCGCCGCCTTCGTCCTCGCGCAGGACGGCGCCGCCCTCCGCGCCCACCTGCTGGCTCGGCCCGAGACCGGCCCGCTCATGGAGTCGCCGGACTGGATGGATCTGAGAGCCGACGCCCAGGTCGCCGAGGCGCTCGGATCGCTCGACCGCGTCGCCCTCGTCACCGCCCCCGCCCTGCAGGCGGCGGCGGCTGCCCCCGCCCTGGCCCGTCCCCTCGCCGACGTGGTCTTCGAACCCGCCCTCAAGGAGTTCGTCCGCTCCCTCGCGCCGGCCCCCATCGAGACGCCGGAGCCCATCCCCTGACCCCTGCCCAGCCCTTCCGATGTCCTCCCCCGACTACATCGCCAGCATCGGCCTCGAAGTCCACGTCCAGCTCAAGACGGAGAGCAAGATGTTCTGCGGCTGCGCGGTGCGCGTCGGCGAAGCGCCCAACACCCTGACCTGTCCGACCTGCCTCGGCCTGCCCGGCGCCCTGCCCAAGCTCAACGCCGGCGCCATCGAGCGAACCCTCCTCGCCGGACAGCTCCTCGGCTGCTCCACCCCCGAGGTCGTGAAGTGGGACCGCAAGAACTACTTCTACCCGGACATGCCGAAGAACTACCAGATCTCGCAGTTCGACCTGCCCCTCTGCCTCGGCGGTTCGGTCCCCCTCTACGAGCTGGCCTATCCCAAGGACGCGCAGAAGGACATCGCCGCCCCGGGAAAGGCGGTCCGCCTCACCCGCATCCACCTCGAGGAGGACGTGGCCAAGTCCACCCACCACGCCTCCTACACCACCATCGACTTCAACCGGGCCGGCACGCCCCTGATGGAGATCGTCTCCGAACCCGACATCGACTCGCCCGAGGAGGCCGTCGCCTACCTGAACTCCCTGCGCCAGATCCTCGTCTACAGCGGCGTCTCCGACGCCGACATGGAGAAGGGTCAGATGCGCTGCGACGTGAACATCTCCGTCCGCCCCCGGGGACGGGAGGAGCTCGGCACCAAGATCGAGCTGAAGAACCTCAACTCCGTCTCGGCGGTGCGCCGCGCCCTCCACCACGAGATCGGCCGCCAGATCGAGGAAGTCGGGGCGGGACGCCCCATCCGCCAGGCCACCTGGCGCTGGAACGACGACCTCGGCCGGACCGAGCTGATGCGCCTGAAGGAGGACGCGCACGACTACCGCTACTTTCCCGACCCCGACCTGCTCCCGGTGCGGACGGCGGCGATCCTCTCCCGCGTCCGCGAGCACCTGCCCGAGCTGCCGCACGAGAAGGTGGAGCGCTTCGAGTCGCAGTATCAGATCACCCACTACGACGCCTCCGTCCTCGCCTCCGACCGCACCCTCGCCGACTGGTACGAGACCGCCGCCGCAGGCTCCTCCGCGCCGAAGAAGGTGGCCAACTGGGTCATCAACAACCTGCTCGCCGAGCTGAACGGACGCGGCCTCGGCATCGACGAATGCCCCGTCGCCCCCGCCGCGCTGACCGGGCTGGTCGATCTGGTCGAATCGGGCAAAGTCTCGAACAACCAAGGCAGGGAAATCTTCGCCCACCTCTTCGACCACCCCGGCGAATCCCCCGCCGCCATCGCCAAGGCGAAAGGCTTCGAGCCCGCCGACTCCGGCGAGATCGAGGGCTTCGTCGATCAGGCGATCGCCGCGAACCCCGGCCCCGTCGCCGAGGTCCAGGGCGGCAACGACAAGGCCGCGAACTTCCTCGTCGGCCAGGTCATGAAGCTCAGCAAGGGCAAGGCGAACCCGAAGCAGGTCACCGAACTGGTGCTGCGGCGGATCCGGGGGTAGACTGATTTCCCTCCCCCCCACGGTCCTCGAAGCGCCTCCCCTCGCCTCTCGGCGCCGGGGTTCAGCGACGCGCCCTGCGACCGCGGGCGGCGTCTCCCCATTCCTCGGCGATGGCGAGGTAGCGCTTCCGGAAGGTCTCCGACAACTCCCGTCCGAGGCGGACCTGGGACACCTTGTCGCCGCTCCGCAGGGCCGGGGCGATCTCCGCGACGACGACCTCGTGCGAGATGGGGGCCACGTCCTCGAAGCGAGCCAGGCCCTCGGGCGGCAGCCCTGCGGCGAGGAGCGCCTCCCAGGCGGCGACCTGCTCCTCGTGCGGATCGAGGCAGGCGGCGCGGATGACGAAGCGCAGGGCGGTGAAGAGCGAGCCGGTCCATTCGGGGCGGTAGGTGAAGTCCGCCGCCGCGCGATAGGGGTCGAAATCGGGGTCGGTCATGTGGGGATGGTTGGCCTCGGTGTAGAAATCCCGCCGGATCGGAGGCCGGCGCAGGGCGTGGCGGACGGGACCGCCGGGGGCCCCGACGCGGTAGTTCCAGAGCTTCTGCCCCTCGGGCGAGAGGACGAATTCGATGAAGCGGTGCGCCAGCTCGGGATGGGGGGCGCCCCGGAGCATGGCGATCGGATCGGCCCCGATGGAGGTGCCGCCGGGAGGCATCGCGAAGCGCACCCGCGACTCGCCCGTCGCGGGGTCGCGGTGGAGTTCGTTGTAGCTGCGCCCGTAGAAGTCGATGCACATGCCGGCGGCCGCGTCGCCCATGGCCACGTCGCGCGGCACCTTCGCGGAATAGTCGGTGAAGTAGCGGCCGTTCGCGCTGATGCGCAAGATCCGCCGCATCGCGTCGTCCCAGCCCGCCGCGACGGCTTCGGCCTCGGGCAGGTCCCGCTCGCGGGCGAGGGTCTGGATGCGCTCCTGCACCAGCATCTCGAAGGCTTTCGTCGTCGAGCCCGATTTCGTGGGGTCGGCGAGGGCGAGCTGGCGCACGTAGCGCGGGTCCTCGAGGTCGCCCCATGCCTCGGGCGGCTTCGCGATGCCGAGACGGGCGAGGACGTCGCGGTTGTAGCAGATCCCGAAGGCCGAGACCACCGCGCCGACCCAGCGGAATTCGGGATCGCGGTAGGGCTCGCCGCCGAAGGATTCGGGCATGACGGTGTCGTCGAACCACTCGGGACGCTCCTCGGCGAGGGGGCCGGGGCCGAAGCGCCCGCTCGCGTCGCGCGCCACGAGCAGGCCCGCCGCCGCCTGCCGCTGGAAGTCGAAGGCTCCGCCGCCGAAGAGGAGGTCGATGCCCGCCCCGATCTCCGATTCGAGGAAGAGCCGGCGCGCCGCCGCCCGGGGCTCGGGCGCGGCGTCCTTCGGCCCCGACCACGCCGGAGCGGCCCGGTCCGACTGCGCCACCGGATCGAGCCGGGGATCGACGAAGGCGTCGCGGATCGCGTAGGTGAAGGGCAGCCCGGTTTTCTCGCGCCAGAGCCCCTCGAAGCGCGTCGCGAACTCGGAGCGGAGGTAGCGGGCGATCTCGGAGGTGCCGCCGGGCTGGCGCCAATCGACCGCGACTTCGCGCCCATGGGCCGTGCGCATGTGGGCGCGGAAGGCGTGGCCGAACTCGGCTTGGATGGATTCGATGTGCGGCGTGATCACGACGAGCCGCTCGGCCTTCGTCGAGACGCGCTCCTCCCTCGGACGCAGCGCGAAGGGCACCACGAGGACCGCGGCAAGGAGCGCGAGGACGACGGCGAGACGGGGCAGCATGGGAGACGGGCGGGGTGCCTCCGGCAGTGAACGGGAAAAGCGGAAAAGCGAAAGCCGAAAGCTCGGGAAGTTCGCTCACGGGGATCTGCGGAGCCCCGGAAAACCGCGAATCGGCCATTGTCGGCCCAGAGCGGAATGGGGTCTGCTGGTGTCCGATGAGAACCCTTCCATTGATCGCGGGCAGCCTCTGCCTCTGTCTCCTTCCGGTCGGCCTGTTCGCCGAAGAAGCCACGCTCCGCGCGGGGGCGGCGGCCGTCGACGTCTCTCCGCGCGAGTTTCCGCTGAACATGCCGGGAGGCTTCTCGGCCAATCTCGCGGAGAGCGTCCACGATCCCCTCCACGCCCGCGCCCTCGCCTTCGACGACGGCGGCACGAGCCTGGCCATCCTCCTCGTCGACAGCCTCGGCGTCCACCCCGAGGTGCAGGACGAGGCGAAGGCCGCCGCCTCGGAGAAGACGGGCATCCCGGTCGAGCGCATCCTCATCTGCTCGACCCACACCCACAGCGGTCCCGGATCCAACGGAAAGGAAGGCGCGGCCGCCGCCTACCGGCGCGTGCTGCTCGAGGGCATGGTGGAGGCCATCGCGCGGGCCCACGGCAACTTGCAGCCCGCCCGGATCGGCCACGCCAGCCATCCCCTGCCGGAGGAGGTCTTCAACCGCCGCTGGTATCTGAAGCCGGGCAAGATGGCGCCCAACCCCTTCGGAAAGTTCGACAAGGTGCGCACGAATCCCGGCACCAATCCCGAGGTGCTGGACCGGCCCGCCGGCCCCACGGACCCCGACGTCGCCATCCTCTCCGTGCAGGACGCGAAGCGCAAGCCGCTGGCGCTTTTCGCCAACTACGCGCTGCACTACGTGGGACACATCCCCCCGGGACAGGTCTCCGCGGACTATTTCGGAGAGTTCGCCCGGCTCATGCCCGCGCGGCTGCGCGCGGGGGAGGGCTTCGTCGCCATGCTCTCGAACGGCGCCTCGGGCGACATCAACAACATTCCCTTCCTCGTCGCCCGGCCGCCCCGCGAGCCCTTCGAGCAGGTGCGCATCGTGGCGCAGAAGACCGCCGACGCCGCCTGGCGCGCCCACCGGAAGATCGACTCGCACAGCGGGCAGGCCCGCCTCGGCATGTCGCAGCGCGAAGTCGTCCTCCAGTACCGCCGCCCCAGCGCCGAGCAGGTCGCGGAGGCCGAGGCGGTGCTCGCCCTGACCGATCCGGCCGCAGTCGAGGCGCTGCCGAGGCTGGCGAAGAACTACGCCCGCAGCGTGGTCTCCGCGTCCAAGCGGGAGGAGCGGGAGCTCGCCGTCAAGCTGCAGGCCATCCGCATTGGCGACCTCGCCATCTGCGGCATCCCCTTCGAGACTTTCGTCGAGACCGGGCTGGAGCTCAAAAGGCGGAGCCCCTTCCGGCAGACCATCGTGGTGGGCATGGCCAACGTAAAATACGGCTACCTGCTCACTCCGGAACAGCACGCCTTCGGCGGCTACGAGACCTGGCTGGGGACCTGCCAGTTGGCGGAGGACTCCTCCACCATCCTGACCGCGCATCTGCTCGAGATGCTGGAAGCGCTCAAGTCGCAGGACTGAACGTTTCCGGCGCGGCGCGTCCCCGCCGCGAAACCGCGTCGGTTGCGAATTCTTT